>DASQRI010000703.1:0-2645 GCA_035642975.1 Mycobacterium sp. | reverse complement strand
TCAGCTGCGGTGCACCGCTGTTGTCGCTGCGTACCGATCGGGACTGGATCGCCGACATCGTCCGCTTCGTCGAATCCCGCCGGCGCGGGGCACTGGCGGGGCGCCAGTGACGCGCGTTTTTCCTGACGCGGGCCGCTACACGGAGACGGGTCTGCTATGACACTGCCACTGCTCGGGCCGATGACGCTGTCCGGTTTCGCCCACCCCTGGTTTTTCCTGTTTCTGCTGTTGATCCTCGGGCTGCTGGCGCTGTACATCATCTCCCAGGTGGCCCGGCATCGTCGGATGCTGCGCTTCGCCAACATGGAGTTGCTGGAAAGCGTTGCGCCCAAACAACCCACTCGATGGCGTCACCTGTCGGCCATCCTGCTGCTGTCGGCGCTGCTGCTGTTCACGATCGCGATGGCCGGGCCGACCCACGATGTGCGGATACCACGCAACCGTGCGGTCGTGATGCTCGTCATCGACGTGTCGCAGTCCATGCGGGCCACCGACGTCGAACCCAACCGGATGGCCGCCGCCGAAGTGGCCGCCAAGGAGTTCGCCGGCGAGCTGACCCCCGGTATCAACCTCGGGCTGATCGCCTACGCGGGGACGGCGACCGTTCTCGTGCAACCGACGACCAACCGCGATGCGACCAAAGCCGCGCTGGACAAGCTGCAGTTCGCCGACCGGACCGCCACCGGGGAGGGCATTTTCACTGCGCTGCAGGCCATCGCCACCGTGGGCGCGGTGATCGGCGGGGGGGACACCCCGCCGCCGGCGCGGATCGTGTTGTTCTCCGACGGCAAGGAGACGATGCCGACCAATCCGGACAACCCCAAGGGAGCTTTCACCGCGGCCCGCACCGCCAAGGACCAGGGCGTGCCGATCTCGACGATCTCGTTCGGCACCCCATATGGCTTCGTGGAGATCAACGGGCAACGCCAGCCGGTGCCGGTCGACGACAGCACGATGAAGAAAGTTGCCGAGCTGTCCGGCGGCAACCACTACGACGCCTCCAGCTTGCAGGAGCTCAAGCAGGTCTACGCGTCGCTGCAGGAGCAGATCGGCTACGAGACGATCAAGGGTGACGCCAGCGTGGGCTGGCTGCGGCTGGGTTCGCTGGTGCTGGCGCTAGCCGCGTTGGCGGCGCTGCTGATCAACCGGCGGTTGCCGACCTAACTGCGACGAAGATTCGCGCCGAGCGGCCACTTATCGCACGCCTTGCACCAAAACAGGTGATGCAACCGGCCACTCCGCGAAGGTGGCCGTCTCCACGGCCGGGCGATTTCGGCGTTGCCACGGTGAGACGATAGGTTGTCGGGGTGACTGACGGTGCCAACGAGAAAGTTGCCGAGGCCCCGACGGACACCGCCGGAGAAGTCAGCGCGGTCAAGCCTGCGTTTGTATCCCGGTCGGTGCTCGTCACCGGAGGTAACCGGGGGATCGGTCTGGCGATCGCACGGCGGTTGGCCGCCGACGGCCACAAGGTGGCAGTCACACACCGCGGATCCGGGGCGCCCGAGGGGCTGTTCGGCGTCGAGTGTGACGTCACCGACAACGACGCCGTCGATCGCGCCTTCAAAGCGGTCGAGGAGCACCAGGGTCCGGTCGAGGTGGTGGTGTCCAACGCCGGAGTTTCTGCGGACGCGTTTCTCATCCGGATGACAGAAGAGAGATTTGAAAAGGTCATCAACGCCAACCTCACCGGGGCGTTCCGGGTGGTCCAGCGCGCATCCCGCAGCATGCAGCGAAAGCGGTTCGGCCGGTTGATCTTCATCGGTTCGGTGTCCGGCACATGGGGCATCGGCAACCAGGCCAACTACGCGGCCTCCAAGGCCGGTGTGATCGGCATGGCCCGTTCGATCGCCCGAGAGCTGTCCAAGGCCGGGGTGACGGCGAATGTGGTGGCCCCGGGCTACATCGACACCGACATGACCCGCGCGCTGGATGAGCGGATTCAGGAGGGGGCGCTGGACTTCATCCCGGCGAAGCGGGTCGGTACCGCCGCCGAGGTCGCCGGGGTGGTCAGCTTCTTGGCGTCCGAGGATGCCAGCTACATCTCCGGTGCGGTCATCCCGGTCGACGGCGGCATGGGCATGGGCCACTGACGGTTACCCAATCGAAGGACGGATATGGCAGGACTGCTCGAAGGTAAACGGATCCTGGTCAGCGGGATCATCACTGACGCGTCGATCGCGTTTCACATCGCACGGGTAGCGCAGGAACAGGGCGCCGAGCTGGTGCTGACCGGCTTCGACCGGCTGCCGAATCCGGCGCCGCTGCTGGAACTCGACGTGCAGAACGAGGAGCATCTGTCCACCCTCGCCGCGCGCGTCACCGAGGTGATCGGCGACGGCAACAAACTCGACGGGGTCGTGCACTCGATCGGTTTCATGCCGCAGACGGGCATGGGCATCAACCCGTTCTTCGACGCGCCGTACGAGGACGTCGCCAAGGGCATCCACATCTCCGCATACTCCTACGCCTCACTGGCCAAGGCGGTGCTGCCGATCATGAACTCGGGCGGCGGAATCGTCGGCATGGACTTCGACCCGACGCGCGCGATGCCCGCATACAACTGGATGACGGTGGCCAAGAGCGCCCTCGAGTCGGTCAACCGGTTCGTCGCCCGTGAGGCCGGTCCGTACGGTGTGCGTTCC
>DASQRI010000702.1:0-13023 GCA_035642975.1 Mycobacterium sp. | reverse complement strand
GTGGTGGGCTCAGCGAGGGGAGTTTGGTTGTCGGGGCCGGTGACATGGCTGACGCCGTAGGGGTTGCCGTCGGCGAATTTGATCGGATCGGTGTAGCCGGGCGGCACGATGATCCCGCCGAAGTGCATCAGCGTGATGTAGAGAGCGAGCAGAGTTGATTCTTGTCCGCCATGGGCGGTCTGGGAGGAGGTGAAGCCGGCGTAGACCTTGTCGGCGAGCTTGCCTTGCTGCCACAGGCCGCCCAGGGAGTCGATGAAGTTGCGGAATTGGGATGCCGGCGAACCGAATCGGGTGGGGGAGCCGAAGATCACCGCGTCGGCCCAGATGATGTCATCACCGGTGGCGGCGGGCAGGTCATTGGTCGAGTTGTAGTTTGCCGTCCAGGCGGGATTCTGCGCGAAGGACGCGGGGTCGTGGGTTTCGGCGATGTGGCGTACGCGCACTTCCGCGCCTGCCTGTTCGCCGGCCCTGGCGACGTGTTGGGCCATCGTGGTGCCGTGTCCGGTCGCCGAGTAGTAGATGACAGCCAGTTTGGCCATGCGGTTTCTCCTTTGTGTTGGCGTTCCTTATCGGCGCGAAAACTCGCGCATCTTCGGCGGAAAGCCGCTCAAGACAGCAACATCCATCGCGTCGCCGCGGCTGACAGGTTGTGCGTTTTAGGACGCGTTGGCCTACCCACGAGGATCCCTCCCTGGTTTGAGGTCCTACGTCGCCCGACGATAGATGATTTGTCATGTTTTTATCAAGAGCGGCGCCAGCGTGCCAGCGGTGCCGATGCGTCACCGGGATCGAGTCAACTGACGGTCAAATATCAACGCGCAGGTCGGGCTGAAGATCCGTTGCTTGGTTCTGATTGACACGTCACCGAAACGCCGGGCCGGTGCGAGGGCAACAGGAACCGGTCCGGCGTTCAGTCAAGACCGTCACCCCTGCTTGACGGCCTCGATGTTGAGGGTGATCGTCACTTTGTCGCCGACGACTGCGCCTCCGGTCTCCATTGGCAGGTCGAGGTCGATGCCGAAGTCTTTGCGGTTCAGCACGATCGAAGCGTCGTAGCCCGAGACCTCGCCGTAGCCCTGTCCGGGGCTGACCCCATTGAACTCCAAGTTCAGAGTGACCGGCCAGGTAACTCCCTTGATGGAGAGGTTTCCGTCGAGGAGGTACGCCTCACCGTTGGGCCGCACTGCAGTTGACGCGAACGTCGCAACAGGGTGATTCGCTGCATCGAAGAAGTCCGGCGACTTGACGTGGGCGTCGCGTTGGGCGTTGCCGGTGTTCAACGACGCGATATCGATCTCCGCGGTTACCGCGGGCGTGCCGTCAGGCGCGACCGTGATGTGACCGCTGAAGGTTTCGAACCGTCCCCGTACTTTGCTCACCATGAGGTGGCGCACCGAGAAGTCGATCGAGGAGTGCGCGGGGTCGATCGCCCAGGTGCCGGTGTTGAGCAGGGTGTTTTCCGTTGCGGTTGTCATTTTCCTGTCCTTTGTTCTCGGACTGAGGCCCGGCTAGGCCGAACCTGTGGTTGGTGTTTCGAGTCGGTTCAACGTTAAAGTGATCGCGGCATTCCTCGGTTCAATATTTAAGTTAATATCGAGGGATGGACGGCGAGCACGAGACGCGGTGGCTGGATGCACAGGAGGAGCAGGTCTGGGCGCAGCTGTCGACGATGATCCTGCGATTGCAGCCGGTCTTGAGCGCTCAACTGCAGCGCGAGTTCGGCATTAGCCACTTCGAGTACCTGATCATGGCCCGCTTGTCCGAGGTGCCGACATCGACGCTGCGTATGAGCGTCCTCGCTGCGCTCACCGGCAGCTCGCTTTCGCGGTTGTCGCAAGCGGTCGGCCGCTTGGAAAAGCGCACGTGGGTAACGCGGCAACCTGATCCCGAAGACAGTCGCTACACACTTGCAGCCCTGACCTCCGCGGGCCTTCTCCGGCTGCAGGAAGTCGCGCCTGACCATGTCGCCGCTGTTCGGCAGTTCGTCTTCGACCGCTTGATGCCGGGTCAAGTTCGGCAGCTGGGTGTGATCTGCCAGCGCATTCTGGACGGACTGCCCCCGGACGACAGCTGGCCGACAATCACGACGCCCTAGCCCGATGCGCCGGCCGACCGGCATAAGTGGCGCAAATCACTCGCTATATCGGAATCCGGCGGCCACGCGTCAACTTGAACCCGGTAGCTCTCAGTTAAATATTGAAGTGAGATCGCTACGACAAGTAGAGGCAGGCATCATGAGCACCGTTACACACCTGGTAGTGAGGATCGGAACAGTGGCCGTTCGGACGGCGGCAGCCGTAGTATCCGCCGCGGCCGCCGTGATCGCGGTCCTCGCCGGCTCGTTTGCGGCGTCACCGTCTGCCAATGCCGCGGACGATTCTTGTCCAGCGGTGCAGGTGGTGTTTGCCCGCGGAACGAATGAGGCACCCGGTGTCGGCGCAACCGGGCAAGCATTCGTCGACGCGCTCAACGCTCGGCTGCCGGGCAAGACAGTTGATGTGTACGCGGTGAACTATCCCGCGTCCTTGGATTTCGGGCGCGCCGTCGACGGGATCGTCGACGCCAGCACAAAGATCGCATCGACCGTGGCGACGTGCCCGACGACCAAGATCGTGCTCGGCGGTTACTCGCAGGGCGCCGCAGTAGCCGGCTACACGACCACCGATGCCGTGCCGGCCGGATTTGCCCTGCCACCCGGTCTCACTGGTCCGATGTCGCCTGCGATCGCCTCGCACGTCGCGGCGGTGGTTCTATTCGGAACACCGGACAGCTGGTTTCTCGGCCTAGTCGACCATGACGCACCACCCATTACGATCGGCCAGCCTTATGCGGCAAAGACACTGCAGCTGTGTGCAGCGGGCGACCCCGTGTGCGCCCCTGGTGGCCTTGACCGAAGCGCCCACAGTTCGTACAAGAGCAACGGAATGGCGGACCAGGCGGCCGATTTCGCCGCAAGCCAATTAGGCGGTCCCGCCCGGGCTGCGACCGTCGATCAGATGGCAGGCCAGACGAGTTCCAATTGAAAAGACCGACGGCCGGTAGTGAGTCCTCAGGACCACTGCCGGCCGTCGATGTATTCGACGTGTAGTTCGCCAAGGACGGCGTTGCTGACGGCCCGATGGGGAAAGTGATTGTCAGGGTAAAGCCTTGAAGCTGCCCGCGGCGGGCAGCAGCGTATCTCTGCTGCACTGCTTTCACGAGGAGTCCACTGGTAGTACATTTACGTGATCTATCAATCAGTTGAGGCTTTGAGAACCATGACAGGTGTGAAGTCCGGTTCACAACCCGAGACGAGGAGAATCCCGTGGCTGACCAATGGACGCTTCACGGTACGGAGTTCGAGAATTGCCCCTGCGCCTGGGGCTGCCCGTGCCAGTTCGGTGCGAAACCAACCTACGGGCGCTGCGAGGCGTTGATGGGCGGCCACATCGAGGAGGGCAACTTCAACGACACGAATCTCGACGGCCTGGATTGGGCGGTGCTCCTGTCCTGGCCGGGTGAGGTAACCGAGGGCAACGGCACGCAGCAGGCCATCATCGACGAACGGGCGGATCCGGCTCAGCGAGAAGCACTGCGCAAGATCCTGCACGGCGAGTCGACCACCCCCGGAGCGACAATTTTCTTCGTGTACAACAGCATGGTGTCGACCGTGCTCGAGACGCTGTACGCACCCATCGAGCTTTCCATCGACGTCGATCAGCGGACGGCCAGCATGACGATTGAAGGGCTAGTCGAGTCACGCGGGGAGCCGCTCGCCCATCCGGCGAACCCGGGATTGCCGACCAGGATACAGCTCAGTACGCCGGAGGGGCCGCGCTATCTCTATGCCGAGATGGGCAACGGCAACACCACAGCGCGGGCGGGAATCGAGCTTGACTTCAAGGACAGCTACTGCCAGTTCAACGTTTTGCACATGAACCAGGACGGACTCGTCCGCTGACCACGTCTTGGGTCTGGCGCTACCGAGACCGTCTGGCCGTGCTGGTCGGGCTGGCCGGCAGCACCGTCGCAGCCTGGGTCTACATCGTGGTGACAGCGCGCCGAATGGCGACCGGGTCAGCGGGCATGGGCGGTCAGTCGATGCCGTCGATGATGGACGCCATGACCGGTGTACAGCCATGGACGGCAACCGAATTCGGCCTGAGACTCGCGATGTGGGCCGTGATGATGGTCGCCATGATGGTTCCCACCGCGGCACCCATCACCCTGATGTACGCCGCGGTCGCCCGCAAGGCCGCCGCCCAGCACAACCCGTTGGCCCCGACGTTCGTCTTCGTCACCGGCTACATCACGGTGTGGACGGTCTTCAGTCTCGTGGCCACCATCGCTCAGCATGCTCTGGGTCAGGCCGCGTTGCTCTCGCCGATGATGGTGTCCACAAGCGCCCCCTTCGGAGCCGCGCTGTTGATCGCGGCTGGCATCTATCAGTTCACCCCGCTCAAGGACACCTGCCTGAAAAACTGCCGGACCCCAGCGCACTTCCTGTCGCGCTACTGGCGCACCGGCAACCTCGGCGCCTTCCGCATGGGACTGAGGATCGGCGCCTACTGCGTGGGCTGCTGCTGGATCCTGATGGGACTGCTGTTCGTCGGCGGGGTGATGAACCTTCTGTGGATCGCGGCGATCGCCATCTTCGTCCTGCTGGAGAAGACGATGCCATTCGGTGACGTGAGTGGAAGGATCGCGGGCACCGCGATGATCGTGGTTGGGGCGCTGAGTCTGGCGCCGTGAGATGACCACTTAGTGCGTCCGATTGCGACTCGGTATCACCGATACGATCGCGAGATAATAACGAGATAATAAATCGTGAAGAGTCCAGTAGAAAGACCGTGAAATGCCGCGTCCTCGCCGCTCAACGGCTGGTGACAGTCCGTGGCTGTCCCCGTCACAGCTTCGTGCGTGGGTTGCGTTTATGCGGGTCCAGTTGCGGATGAACTACGAGATCAACCGCCAGCTGCAACGTGATAGCGATCTTTCGTTATCCGACTATCACGTACTCAACGCGTTGAGTAATGCGCCTGAACACCAGCTGCAGATCACTGATCTGGCCGCCTTGATCGGGTGGGAACGGAGCCGGCTCTCCCACCACCTGCGGCGGTTGAGCGAACGTGGCCTCACCAAGCGCGTGCAGTCCACCGAGGACGGCAGGGCGACCGATGCGGTCTTGACCAAGAAAGGCATGAATGCCATGGTCGACGCGGCACCCGGTCACGCGATGCTGGTCAAGAAACTGTTCTTCGACCCGTTGCCCGACGAACTTGTCGCTCCTTTCACCGCGGCGCTGGAACACATTCAGGCGAGCCTGAATCTCAATGCTTCGCTGCCGGCCGCGCCGCTGTAGGCCAGCGGGTTGTCAAGGAGCGAGTACAGGATTGACGTCCATCAGTGCGCCCCGAGGGGACCGGCGGCTTTAGCCGTCGGGAGAATCGGGTTGGTGAGTTTGTCGGTGCCGTTTCGTAGGGTTCGGGGTATATCGGAGCGCCGGTTTCGTCGCACGCCTGGTGGGGTGTGTTCGCTCGGTCTGCATCTGGCGTGGTGCCCGAAGTACCGGCGCCGGGTTCTGGGCGGGCGCGTAGCTGTCCGCTGCGATGAGCTGTTGGCGCAGATCGCCACCGAGCACGGCTGGGAGATCGTGGCCAAGGAAGTCATGCCCGACCACGTGCACCTGTTCGTCCGCGTCGGACCTACCGACGGGCCAGCGGCGGTGGTACGGGCTTTCAAGGGCCGCACCGCGCGGGTGTTGCGGGCTGAGTTTCCGCATCTACGTCGGTTCGCGAAGGTGTTGTGGTCGCCTTCGTATTTCGCCGCCTCGGTCGGCTACGTTTCGGAGTCGACGGTGCGCCGCTATATCGAGCATCAGCGGGACAAGGTGGCCTGATGCGCCGCGCGTATGTGTTCCGGTTGCGGCTGACGGCGCGTCAGCATGTGGCGTTGGCCGCCTGTGTGGATGGGCACCGGGAGTTGTATAACGCTGCGTTGCAGGAGCGGCGTGATGCGTGGGCGCACAGCAAGACGCGGGTCAATTACGGTGATCAGTCGGCGCAACTGACCGAGATCCGTAGTCTGCGAACGGATCAGGCACTGTGGTCGTTTTCCAGCCAGCAGGCCACGTTACGGCGGTTGAACAAGGCGTTCGCCGGGTTCTTTCGCCGCGTCAAGGCGGGACAGACTCCGGGGTATCCGCGGTTTAAAGGCAGGGCCCGCTTTGACAGTGTGGAGTGGCCTAAAGACGGTGACGGTGCCCGCTGGCTACCCGATCAACGGCGGGTGTATCTGCAAGGCATCGGACAGGTGAAAGTGCATGTACACCGCCAGGTCGTGGGCAAGGTGAAGACGATCCAGGTCAAACGCCAGGGCCGGCGCTGGATGCTGGTGTTGTCCTGTGACGATGTGCCGACTCGGCCGTTGCCGGCGACGGGCGGCCAGGCCGGTATCGACGTCGGGGTGGTGACGTACGCGACGTGCTCGGATGGCACCGCAGTCGCCAATCCGCGGTGGGCACGGCAAGAGCACGCCCGGTTGGCGGCGGCGCAGCATCGGCTGCAGCGCGCCAAGCGCGGCTCGAAGAACCGGATCGCTCGTCGGGAGACGGTGGCGGCGCGGCACCGTAAGATCGCCAACCGGCGCAAAGACTTTCACCACAAACAGGCCCGCGAGGTTGCGGCGCGTTATGACCTGTTGGTGGTGGAGGACCTCACGATCGCGAATATGCTGCGCCGAGCCAAGCCGAAACCCGATCCGGACACCTCTGGACAGTTCCTGCCCAATGGTGCCCGGGCGAAGTCTGGGCTCAACCGATCAATCAGTGACGCTGGCTGGGGCCAGTTCATCTCGATACTGCGCGCCAAAGCGGAAGACGCTGGGCGCACCTGGATCGAGATCAACCCCCGGCACACCTCCACCAGGTGTGAGTGCTGCAGTCACGCAGCACCCGAGAATCGCGTCAGCCAAGCGGAATTCGTCTGCCAACGCTGCGGCCACACCGCACCGGCAGACGAACACGCCGCACGCAACATACTCAGGGCTGGACTGGCCCTCCACGCCGCAACCGCAGCGTAAAAGAAGCCGACGGCTTCAGCCGTCGGAGAAGTCACGTAGATGCGGTAGTCGTTCGTTCACGACTCCGTTGTGCACTCCAAAGACGTTGCAGCAGGGCAAATTCAACTCGCGGCCGTCAAGTCGCCGGTAATAGACGTCCATGAGCGCGACCACCGTGCCGTCGTCGACCTCCCATAGGTCGAGGAAGGTGTGGCGCAGATCGGCGACGGCTTCGCGAAAAGACTGCGCTGCCGCGAGCAGTTCGGATTGGGTGTCGGTCGGGGCCGCGTTTCCGAAACGGAAGTGCACGTTGGCTGCCGTGAGTGTGGCGATGGCGTTGTGGTCCGCGGCGTCGACGGCGCCGATCAACGTCCGAACCAAGTCGCCGGGTGTTTTGTTGGTCATGTACTACTTTCAATTGGGTGCGATCAAAGCCTTCATAATTCGGCCGGCCCGCAATTCCTCGAAGGCAGCCAGAGTGCCGGGCAGTGGAGTGACGACGCTGGTGAGGTCGTCCACTACGAGCAGGCCGGTCGCGAGCAGGTCGATCGCGCGGTCGAATTCGTCGGTGTAGGTGAAGGACCCGCGTACCGCAATCTCTTTGAGCAGGATGGTGGCCGCGTCCAGCCCGGTTCCCGCGCCCGAGCCGACCACGACGAGGGTGCCGCCCGGTGCGAGCAGATTCATCGCAGACGCCGTAGCCGACTGATTGCCGGAGCATTCGATCGCCACATCGACGGTCACCTTGGCGTCGACAGCCTCGTCGGCTGTGATTGCCGTGGCGTGCGAGTTCGGCGCGAACGCGGCCCGATCGGCGGCGGGCTCCATCAGCAGAACACGTTGCGGAGCTTTGAGATACGCCAGTCGGCAGGCGAGCTGGCCGATGGGGCCGCCGCCGGTCACCAGCACGGTCCGTCCCCGCAGATCGCCGGCAAGCTCCACTGCGCGCAGGGCGGTCGCGGCGGGTTCGACCCAGGCGGCGTCCCGTGCGGACATTTCCGGCGGGATGGCCCGCAGGTGGGACGGAAATGCCGCCATCAACGGCGCGAGTGCGCCGTTGGCTTGCAGACCCAGCGCCGTTTCGAGGGTGGCCTGACGACAGAAGTTGGGCCGCCCCGATCTGCAGAATTCGCAGACCCCGCAGACGTTTCCGTTGGGGTTGACCGCGACCCGTTGACCGATGTTCCAATTCGCCACATCGGCGCCGACGGCGACAATCCGCCCGGTTGATTCGTGTCCCATGATGCAGTCGCCGCGGTAGACCTGCGGCAGCTGTGCTGCATGCAGATCGCTTCCGCAGATGCCGCACAGCTCCACTTCGACGATGACCTGGTCGGGTCGCAGTGTCGGCCGCGGGCGTTCTTCGAGGGCGATCGAACGTTGCGCGGTGAGTACCACTGCCGGCATCGTCATGGTGACGACTTCCCAGCAACGTCAGGCAAACGGGTACGGTCCGAACCTGCCCCATGCCACAAACGCGGCCAGCGCCAGAAGTACGGCATTGACCCCGATATTCATGGCTTCCTTGCGGCGCGCATGAACGCTTGCCGCGCCTACCATTACGAGGGCCAAGCCGACCGCGGCCAACGGGACAAGAATTGGGGCGATATGAGTGACCGCGGGCACGATCAGCCCCGCCGCGCCGAGGAGCTCAACGACTCCGATCAATCGAATGTTGGTCGGCGTGTAGTCCGCCGCCCAACCTTGACCAGAGCTGACGAGCTTGTCCTTGGGAACAAGTAGCTTCATCAACCCGCTGCCCGTGAAGGTCGCCGCCAAAACAATCGCGACTATCCACAGCGCTTGATTCATGTTGTCCTCCTGGGGGATCGTGATTCTGGGGTTTGTTGAGGCTGAACGCGTTTCGTGCGTTGGACGAGACGAAGCATCACGGCTCGCCGAATGCTGTGTTGAGACAGGCGACGTCGTCGTCACCTAACGACAATGAACCAGCGGCAAGGTTTTCGGTGAGGTGGCCACGACTGCGCGTCCCGGGGATCAGCAGCACGTTGTCAGCGATCGCCAGCAGCCAGGCGAGGGCGACCCGGGCCGGCGTCGCACCGTGGCAGGCAGCCACGCGGTTGACCACTGGATTGGTCCGAATGGCGTCATGTTGTTGCTTCGGCCA
This sequence comes from Mycobacterium sp., assembly GCA_035642975.1. GTDB lineage: Bacteria > Actinomycetota > Actinomycetes > Mycobacteriales > Mycobacteriaceae > Mycobacterium. The sequence continues at coordinate 3,857 of DASQRI010000702.1, read as the reverse complement.
GCCCAACGGGCAGAACGGGACGAACGGGATGCCCCGGGCGGTGCACTCCTTGAGCACTGGTGCCGAAGATCGATCAGCAAGGTTGTACGCGTTCTGCACGCAGACGATGTCGGTGACTTCGAGCGCTATCAGCAAGTGCCGGTGAGTGACATTGCTGACCCCGACGCCTGCGATTAGACCTTCGTCCCGCGCGGCCACCAAGGCGCCCAGCTGATCGACGAACCGTTGGTTTGGCACCTCCTTGTCCAACACGCGCAGATTCACCGCGGTGAGCTGCTCGACATCGAGCGTCGCAAGGTTTTCCTCGATGCCGGCGCGGAGCTGATCGGGGTCGTCGTACGGCAGGACACCACCGGAATCGTCGCGCCGCGCAGCAACTTTGCTGACCAGAGCCAACCCGTCGGGATAGGGGAAGAGCGCTTCGCGGATCAACGAGTTGACCACGCCGGGCCCGTAAAACTGGGCAGTGTCGATGTGATCGACACCGGCGTCGACGGCGGCACGCAAGACCGCGAGCGCTTCGTCAAGGTCTCGGGGCGGACCATAGACGCCGTCGCCGGCCAATTGCATCGCTCCGTACCCGACGCGCCACACCGTTTTGTCTGCCAGACGATAGCGATCGCCCGTGGTCGTGTTCATCGTCGGCGCCTTCCGCAACCTGTGCGAACCGAACCGTAACATTCGAATACATGACATATCAAGTTGTTTGCCAAGCCACGGTGTAGGGCCTAGAGGAGTTTCAATCGGCGTAGGCGACTTGCCATGACGCGTTGGGTCGCTGCCGCATCCGGGGCGGCCATTTCGAAGCCATGGGGGAGGCCCGGAATGACGTGCAGTTCGGTGGGAATCCCAGCCGCCATCAGTCGGCGCGCATACTCGATGTTCTCGTCCCGCAAGATGTCGAGATCGCCGACATCGACGTAGGTCTCAGGAAGGCCGGAAAGATCGCTGGCTCGCGCGGGCGCCGCGTACGGCGACACGTCGTCGCCGTGCCACGCCGCTCCGAGCAGCGCGCCCCAGCCGGTCCGATTGTCGTCGTAGCTGAAGACGAGATATTCGGGCGGCAAGTGCGGATCGGGCCCGATGGTTCGGTCGTCGAGCATCGCATAAATCAGCAACTGTTGCGCCAAGGCGGGACCGCCTCGATGACGAGCCATCAGCGCAACGCCGGCCGCGAGTCCACCACCGGCGCTTTCCCCCATCACCGCAATACGTTTCGGGTCGACGCCGAGTTCGCTGGCGTTGTTGGCGAGCCAGCACAGCGCTGTGTAGCAGTCGTCGACCGGGGTGGGATGAGGGTGCTCGGGCGCGACCCGGTAGTCGACCAACAACATTGGCACACCGGTACGTTTGGTGTACTCGCGCATCATGTCGTCGTAAATGGGTAATAGCGGCACGATGAAGGCGCCGCCGTGCAAGTAGAGAACCGCGCTCCCGGGCGGATTGCCCGTCGCGTTCGTATACCAAGACAACCTCAGCTCGGCGCCGTCGGCCGCCGTGATCGAGACGTCAGTGCGATCGATGCCCGACATGGGCTGGCGCGAGGCCGCAATCGCGGCCATTCCCGCGGTGAGGTTCTTGCGGCGACTCGCGACATCGCCGACTCGTGGCCCCGGTTCTCCTCCCGGGCCCGATCTGCTCAACCTGGCGAGAAGCTCAGGATCCATCCGCAGGGCCATCGGTGACGCCTAGCCTAGCCGTGACGCTCGTTCAACGCGACGGGTCAGTCAGCACGGTGTAGAGCTCAGCGATGACGTCGTCGCGCACGATGGCGACGTCGAAACCTGAGCTGACTGCGGTATCGCCGCTAGGTTCGACCAGCTGGAAAGCGAGGTAGCCCAGCCCTAATGTCTGGTAGGTCCGGCCTACTGCGGCAAATTGCAGGTTGCCGAGTTTCGCCTGGAGCTCGATGGCTTTGGCGTCCAACGCATCATGCCCGATGGTGACGCCGTCGTCCTCGGTCCATCGGATGTCGTCGGCATAGATGCGCGCGATCGCCGCGCGCCGGCGTTCATGATCGCGTTCATTGAAGACGTCGAGAAGGTTGGCGTGCATCAGCTGAGCGATGGTGTTGGCGATGACGTGCCTCCTGATGAAGATGTCGCGTACAGTCACGATAATCCATGTGAATGACATGTCAATTATTTGTTGCTTCAGGGCGGTGGATATTGGCCTATTCCAAACAACTTCGTTATTGAAAACATATGCGTGAGCATGATCTATCACGTACGCTGCGCTCGATGCCGCCAGCATGCCGAACGACAAAGGAGTTAACGTGGCCGGAAGTGCAGTCGATACGGTGACCGAACTGCTGCAGAATCTCGGGAATCCCGAGGTCGTTCAGCGCCTCGTCGCCACCGACGCCGTCTACGTCTCGCTGAACCAGGACAATCCTGAGCTCAAGCAGATCCTGCCGTGGGCGGGCACCCACCACGGTCCCTCGTCGTTTACCGATGCGCTCGGCATGATGTTCACGTGGTGGGCGAATGAACTCTTCGAGCCGACAGACATCGTCGGCGACGACGACCGAGCCGCGGTATTCGGCACCTTCCGGTACCGCTCGCACACCCTCGACAAGGTAGTGACCTCGCCGTTCGCGATTCTCGTCCGCGTCGCCGACGGTCTCATTACCTACCTTCAATTCATGGAAGACACTTACGCCACCGCGGCAAGCTTCCGTTCCGCCGGATCATGGACCGTCCACGGCGATCCCGCTGGCCGGCCGGTCGAGGTTCCTACCAGCTGACCAAGATTGCGCTACGCGGCGGATAGTCGCGCATCGGTGATCCCGAAGTGGGGGCGTCGGGTCGCCGTATTGCGGCTACCTGGCGGCTAACGTTAGCCCGGTGAGCGACGTCGTTGTGCTCGGCTCGGGGTTCGCTGGTCTGTGGGCCGCCCTGGGTGCGGCCCGCCGAATCGACGAACTCGGGGTCGGGCCCGGCGAGGTGAACATCACGGTAGTCAGTTCGCTGCCGTTCCATGACATCCGGGTGCGCAACTACGAGGCCGACCTGACGGCGTGCCGCATTCCGCTGCGGGATGTGCTCGACCCGGTCGCAGTCGAGCACGTCGCCGCCGATGTGACGGCGATCGACCCGGGTTCTTGCACGGTGGCCACCACGCTCGGTACCCGCGCCTACGACCGTCTGGTGATGGCGTTGGGCAGCCGAGTGGTCAAACCGGACGTCCCCGGTCTCGATGAGTTCGGCTTCGACGTCGACACCTATGACGGCGCGCTAAGGCTGCAGCGGCACCTGGTGGAGGTCGCCGGCGGTCTGCCCACACTCGCCGCGGCGACCGCGATCGTGGTGGGCGCTGGGCTGACCGGCATTGAGACCGCCTGCGAGTTGCCCGCGCGGCTGGCGACGCTGTTCCCGGACATCACTCCCCGCGTGATACTCGTTGATCACAACCGGCATGTCGGCTCGGACATGGGTGCGTCGGCGCGTCCAGTGATCGAGGCCGCGCTGACGGCGAACGGGGTGCAGACCCGGCTCGGTGTTGGTGTCGCCGCGATCGGTGGAGACGGAGTGGCATTGTCGACGGGGGAATGGTTGGCCGCGTCGACAGTGGTGTGGTGTGCCGGTATGCGCGCCAGTCCGCTGACCGCTGATCTGGGCGTCGAGTGTGACGGGCTCGGCCGGGTTGCGGTTGATGAGCACCTGCGGGTGATCAACGTCCGAGGGGTGTTCGCCGCCGGGGATGTTGCGGCCGCTTGGATGGACGATGGGCACCTTTCGGTGATGTCCTGCCAGCACGGCAGGCCGATGGGGCGGTTCGCCGGGTACAACGTCATCAGCGATCTACTTGGTGAGCCGATGTTGTCCCTTCGGATTCCCTGGTATGTCACAGTTTTG
>DASQRI010000701.1:0-6308 GCA_035642975.1 Mycobacterium sp. | reverse complement strand
AAGGCCAGTTCCGCGACGAGCTGCTCCAACCGGGCCGGCGCGTGGCCGTCGCTGAGCAGGTAGGCGGTCAAGGCGACGCTGTCCTCACCGGCGCGACCGGTGTGAATGCCGCGTAGTACAAAGGGGTCGCTGCCGCCACCGGTGTGCTGGACAATCTGGGCCCGCGCGTTTTTCTCCGATTTGCGCCGACAGATCAGCTGCAGCTGGTAGGGCTGGTCGTCCTCATCCTCTTCCACCACGTTGTCGCGGTCGATCAGGCGGCCCAGTGGCCGTCCCAGCAGGTGAATTCCGACAATCGCGCCGGTGGCGATCAGCGCGAACAGCAGATGCCCGCTTGCCGCGAGCACGCCGACCGCGGCTGAGCACCACAGGGTTGCGGCAGTGTTGAGCCCGTGGACGTTGAATCCCTCGCGCAGGATCACCCCACCGCCGAGGAAGCCGACCCCGGACACCACGTAGGACGCCACCCTGGTAGGACTGCTGTCGTTGGTGGCGACCGCATAGAGCACGAACAACGTTGCACCGGTGGCCACCAGCGCATTGGTGCGTAGCCCGGCCCTTCGCGCCTGCCACTGCCGCTCAATTCCGATCAGAGCACCGCAGCCGACTCCCACGCCCAGACGCAACGCGAACTCAGCGATACTCAGCGTCTGCATGACGCGGCTCTCCTTCCTCTGAGCAGAGCTGACTACCAGTTTGGACCAGTCTGGGCGAGATCGGCGCCGTTTCGATGGCGCCTACCGCGCCATCGAAAGCACGGACGGCCTGACGTCTCTGTGGGGGTGAGTTTGTTGGCGCGCATCGTCACGAGCAGGTAGGTGATGGCTGCCATGGTGATGGCGCCCGACCACAGCAGGGCGTGGTCGAGTCGCCAGTCGGTGAACAGCAGGCCCAGCCCGCTGGGCACGGTGGCTTGGATCATCATCGCGCCGGAGATGTTGGCTAGGGCGAGTTGGGTTTTGCCTTGTCGGACCCAGATGATCGCGTTCATGGTTTCGGGTAGTTCGGTGGCGATCGGGGACAGCAGTAGGGCGGTGACCGCGCTGGACAATCCGCGCATGGGGCCGACGGCGTCGAGCTGGTGGGCGAATATTTGCGAGGACACGAAGATGACGGCCAATGCGCCCATTGTCTGCACCAGGACCACCGTGGTAGCCGGTCGCGCCGCGCGGGGTTGCAGCTTGAGCGGCGCCAACTCGTGTTCGTCGTGGTCGCCGCTGGTGCCGCAGCGGATTTCGCGCCAGAAGTAGACGCCGTAGGCGGCGAAGAACAGCAGACCCAGCCACGGCTTGATCGCGAAGGCCACCAAGCCGAGAGCGACTTTGACCACGAACACCGCCATAAACCAGCGCTGGTCTTTGACCAGGCGCGCCGTGTGGGCGCGATCGGCCAAGATCGCGCCACCGTTGGCATCGCGCTCGCGGGTGGGTGGATCGAGGCTTGCCGCCCCGACTCCGGCGGTGGCCAGTTCGCCGCTGTCGATGCGGGTGTGGGTGCCCTCGACTACGTCCCGATGCTGCGCACACGTTGCGGGAGCTCCGGGTCTGAAATCTTCTGGCCGGGCTCGCGCTTCGGTCTCGGGCCGGCTCAGTTGTCCTTTGTGCGCCACGTCGACGGCCGCTGCACGATCCGAGAGGTCGCTGAGTGTGTCGCGCAGCAGGGCGAGTCGCTCGGCACCGACGCGGGTGACCTCGAGGATTTCGGCCGCAAACTATTTCAGTCGCTGTGGCGTATCGATTATGTTGCGATGGCCCTGAACACGAACTCTCATCGTTAGCTGGCCGTAGTAGCGCTTCTCGATGTCTTGGTGCGCAGTCGGCTGGCCCGGAGGCTTGCCCTCAGGGAACAACACGCGGCATCCTGGTCAACGTGCTCGGCTCTGTCACCGCAGTGGTCGCAATGAGCAGCCAGCCTGATCTGTGGCTGGCCGTCGAGCCAGCACACCTGCCCATTACAGTCCCACAGCGGTCGTCGTTGGCAGCGTGATCATCCTGTCCATCATCGTGCTGATGGTCGGGATCACGTTCGTCTGGTCGAAGCGGAGATAGCCGAAGAGCATTGCCACAGTTCGCAAATGCTATCCGCGGCTGAGCTCAAGGGGAAGGTGATGCACCCGCCCCCATCGGCGGGCTAACCGATCCCGCGCGGCAAGTTAGAAGCCGCCAGGGCTCGGCGGGCCGCCGTGCAGGGAACCAAGGCCGCTCTGGATTCCCTGATTCAACTGGTCCTTGACCGCAGGCTTGTCATGCGGGACATCGACTGGCTGCGTGCAGCTGCAGCTGAGCGTTCCGAATGAGCTGGGGTCAGCGCCGGCCGGTGTTGCTACCGCCATAGCAGCGCCGAGCGCGATCGCGGCACTGAAGACGACTTTCGTGATCAACAATGGTCCTTCTTTGAGAGTTGATACTCGATTCTACTTGGTTCTACTGGCTATGCCTTGGGCAGAAGGCGGCAATGCTGACGCCGACGAAAAATCCGGCGTGATAGCCGTCCAGATTAGTCTGTGTCATCACGTCGTTCGCGATGTCGCTCGCCTGCCTACCTTGATCAAGTTCATCGCAGACCTCATGACCGGCGACGATTGCGCTGTGCCCGGACGCGAAGGTGATGCCCCTGGAGGAGAGCGCGCCCAGGAAATTGCTGCTGTCGACCGCGTCGGCATGCGCGGTCGGGCCTGCGGCCGCCACAAGCCCAAGCAGCGCGACCGCCAGGACAAGGCCGGCCAATAGTGATCGTAGAGGGCTGGGCGAACGCACTTGGGGGGTGGCGACCGCGGCGGCCGCCTCAGTGGATAGGGAAGTCATTGCTGTCTCCAATCTGGATGAGTAGGAGTTCGGCGAGTTCGCCGCCGTTTTGACCGTGGTGGGTTGGCTAATCAGATCAAGATCGGGATGAGGCCGGCGGCGAAGATCAGGTAGAGCAGTGCGGCCATGGCTAGCCGTAACTCGGTGCGTGACCATTTCCCAAGCCGCCGGCGAGTAGTGCGTGGTGACTTCCTCGAATCCCTCGACCCGGGAAACGGTAATCACGCCGGTGTCGTGGCTAATCGAGAGCCGGTCTCCCTTGGTTTCGTGGACTTCGCGTCCGTTGATGAGGCGGATTACGAACATGATGGTTTCCTCTCTTATTGCATCCGGTCGACCCAGCGCGCGACCGAGGCCAGGCGCTAGGCCAGCTGAATCGCTTTGACCGCCAACAGGATCGCACCCATAACGAGGTAGCCGCGCAACGCGAGCATGCCCGCCCGGGTGCCGGCCGACCATTTGACCGGCTCCAGCAAGGCCAACGGCGGCATCCGCCAGGTGTCCCGGTCGGCTCTGGCCAACGCCCGGGAGAGCTGTTCGAGCACTGGCGTTTTCGGGTGCCACCGGCCAGTCCACCACAGCACGCCGAAAGTTGCTGCGCCGCAAAGGGCGGAGCCGATGCCAAGGGCGGTGGCGATCGAGACGATGTTGAGGTTCGGGAACACCGTCGTCGTCATCAATATCCCGGACAGCAGCAACAGCACGCTGACGATGAGGCCGGCCACCACATTGAGCCACGGCCGATTGACCCAGGGGCCCAGCACTTCCCGGTCATTACACAGCAGCAGCAGAAATACGGTGGCGCTGGGCAGGAGCAATCCGGCCAGCGCTTGTACGCCGGTGGTGATCAAGCCCAGAGGTGCATCGGGGACAAGCACAATCCCCGCCGCGACGACGACCATCGCGGTGTAAGACAGGTAGAACGGTTTCGCGTCGGCGAATCCACGGTGCAGTGAATGCTTGAGCCCGAACACATCCCCGAAGGCGTAGCTGCTGGCCAGGGTCACTGCCGCTGCCCCGACAATGGACGCGTCGAGCAACACGATGGCGAACACCGACCCGAGGACGCTGCTGTATTGACCGAGCAGGTGTGCGAGCACGCCGGCGTCGACGAAATTCCCTCGGCTGTGGGTGGCGCGCGCGGCCCAATCGCCGGTCATCACCAACGCGGCCGCCCCGATGACCACGACGAAGGCGCCCAGTGTGGTGTCGGCTCGCTCGTAGCCGATGAAGCGCGGCGTGATGCGCTTGTCGACGATGTTGGACTGCTGGAAGAACAGCTGCCACGGCGCCACGGTGGTGCCGACGATGGCGATGATCAACAGCATCGCGTCGGAGGTGACTCCGCCGGTTACGCCCGGAACGACGAAGGATTTCGCCGCGTGCCCCCAGTGCGGATGTGACATCAACAGCATGGGAATCTGCAGCAGCGTGATCGAGATGAATACGAGCATCGCCCGCTCCCAACGCCGGAAGCTGCCGGTCGCCATGATGGCGATCAACGCAATCGCGGCGAACGGGACGACCAGATACCTGGGGATGCCGATGTAGTCGGCTGCCAGCGCGATGCCGATGAATTCGGTGACGAGAGTTAAGAAGTTCAGCAGGAACAGGTCACCTACCGAGAACCAGCCCCAGCCGCGGCCGAACCGTTCGTTGATCAGTCGTGCGTGCCCGACCCCGGTGACCGCACCAAGCCGAACCACCATTTCCTGGTTGACGATGAGCACCGGTATCAACAGCAGCAGCACCCACAGCAGGCTGTAGCCATAGTTTTGTCCCGCCTGGACGTACGTCGAAACGCCGCCGGCGTCGTTATCGCCGACCATCACGATCAAGCCGGGCCCGACGATCGCCAGCATTGTCGCCAGCCGGACCTTCAGGGTGCGTGGACGGTCGGTGTCGCTCAGGCTGATTCGGCCCAGTGCGCCCTCGATGTCACCGACGTGGGCGCTGTCTAGCACCGCGGTGCGGGGCACCGCTTGCGTGGTGTCGATGCCGTCGTGGTCCAGAGTCGTCATCGCCAGTCACCTCCGTTGCTGCCGATCGAGTCGTCGCTCACCGAAATCGGTTCCCGCACAGGGCGTGGCCCGGGTTCTCGCCGACGCCATTCGTCGGGAATGGTGGTCTTGAGCACGTCGTCGACGGTGACGACGCCCAGCACGCGATCGCCGTCGTCGACGACGGGGATGCTGTGCAGGTTGTAATCGGCGATCAGCACGGCGATATCGGCAAGGTCGGCGTCCGGGCTCACCCGGACCGGATCGGAATCCATGAGCGTCACAACCACATCCGCTGGATGTGCATGCAACAGCGCGATCACGGACACCACGCCCGCGAGCCGCCCGGTGTCGTTGAGCACGTGCATCTGCAGAAGCGCCTCGGGCTCTACGGCTTGCGCGACGCCGATGAGGGCGAGCGCCTCTCCCGCGGTGGCCCGTGTGCCGCAGCAGACGATGTCGACGTTCATCAATCCGCCTGCGCTGTCAGGGTTGAACTTCAACAGGGTCACCACCTTGGTGCGCTGCGGTGCAGGCATGCACTCGAGAACGTGTCGACGGCGGGACTGGCGGAGGTCCATGATCGCGTCGGCGGCGTCGTCGGCGCGCATCCGGCTGAGCAGGGCCGCGACCTCGCCGTCTGGCATGTCGTCGAGCAGTCGACTGGCCTTGTCCGGGTCGAGCTCTTCGAAAACGTCCGCTTCCAATTCGGGGTAACCGCGCACCCGGTCGAGGATTTCGCCGCCCTCCGCCTTGTCGGCATCTTCCAGCAGGTCGGCGATTTGAGCGGGTTTGAGTGCTGCCACTCGACCGGAGACGCGGCGCACGGCCATCGACTGGCCGTGTCCGATCAGCGGTTCAAAGGCCTTCCAGTCTCGGGAGGCGTAGCCGCGAGCTGTTTTCAGCAGGCCGAACAATCGAGGCGGGCGCCGGGTATCGACTCTGGCCAGCACGAAACCGTCTACGCTACTTTCTAATTCGAGGTCGTAGGCGCGCACCAGCTCGCCCGCCGTCACGTCGATCAGGCGATATCCGAGCACGTCGGATCGCAACAGGACTTCACCGTGCTGACGTTTGAACCGCTGCGGGTCAATATGGTTGGCCACCAGAGCAATTCGATCCGTATCGAATCGCTGAATGGATCTGGCCCCGACGAACACCCGCCGACCGGCGACCGCGGCCACGATGCCGGTCACCAGCGGGTAGGTGTCAGCACCACGTAGTCGCACGATGATGTCGTCGACGCGGCCGACGGCTTCGCCGGACGGCGTCGCTACGGGGGCGCGCAATAGCCGAGATAGGTGGATGAGTGACATGGGTGGTCCTCCTTGGCGCACAAGGTGGTCGGTCGTAGCAGAGATGCGGCAATACAGCTGCCGCGCTTGGGGTTAGGCCCAGCTGCCACCGACGGCGGCGTCGGTGGAGCTCATGTTGTTGCCGGCGTTTTGCACGTTTTGGCCGTGGGAGTTGGCTTGTTGGTAGATGACCTGGAAGTTGCGACCCA
>DASQRI010000700.1:0-2506 GCA_035642975.1 Mycobacterium sp. | reverse complement strand
GCCTGCCAACTCTTCTTCTCCGCCTGAGACCGAGGTCGCGATACCGCCGCGAACGGCAGCCCTAGACCCAATGACCGGTCGGCGGATCTTGTCGCTCACTGCAGCGGCGCTTTGTGTCAAACCGCGCGGCGCAATGACGCTCCGGCAGATCGTCTGATCGTCAATGTTGATGTGCTCAAGGCGGCGTCAGCGGAATTCACCACCTTACGCGGACTGGCAGCGGTTCGCCGGACTGCTTCGAGGTGGCGACATCGGGAAGCTGGACGTGTGGCTGCGCGATGCACGACGGCATTCCCTGTCATGTGTCGCCAAAACCCGGCGGCCCGAGACCCGGCGCGCCAGAATTGCACATCAACAACGTCAACGCCTACCATAGCCGCCTCAAGGGATGGCTGCGCCCGTTCCATGGCGTAGCGACCAAAAACCTTGCGCATTATCTCGGCTGGCGCCGAACACTTGAGGCGTTCGGCCACATAAAAGACCCAAGCCAGTGGCTGAACGCTGCACTCGGCTCAGGCAAATATCAACAGCTAACGCTATAAAAGCGAGCCCGGTTGGACGGTCGGTCGGCTGGTCGGTTTCAGGCAACGCGCCTCCAAATTAAAAAATTCTTATTTTTTTTGTTTTCCTTCGAAAGCCGTCAACCTCAGGGGGCGCATCCGGCCCGCAACCTGGGCGACCGCGAGAAAACCGTTCGCGTGGCGAAGCTTCCCCGTCTCGACAGGTGTCGGGCCGGTCGGGACCAGGCAGTCGCCTCAGCAGGGGCACGTACCAACTGTCCGCCGCGGCATTTTGGCGCTTGTGACGACTTATTTTTTCCGCGGACACCCGCGGGAATAAACCGAGCGGTCCAGCAGTCTGTTTCGTCATCCATCAGAGGGGAAGAATATGCTGTCGCGCAAATCCTATGCACTTATTTTGGCGGCGAGCCTTACGAGCGTGAGCATTAACGCCCGCGCGGCGGAGACGCCAAACCGCTCCGAACTTGTTGCCCGGGAACTTTCCACCGTCGTGAGCATCTCCAGCCTCCACCCCGCCCACCGAACTCCGGTCGGGCCGATGGCTGCGTCCACGTCAGGCACGCAAGGCATGGGATCTCAAGGTTCCGCGGCACTCGCGGAAGGCGTGGCCTCCGAAGTCCGTACATACGGCTCCGGGTTCATCATCGACGCCGGGGGCATCATCGTCACCAATCGGCACGTGATTGAAGGGGCGACGGATATCCTCGTTACACTTCAGGATAACACATTGTTACGGGCAACATTGATTGGCGAGGCGGAGCAGACCGACATTGCCCTGCTCAAGGTCACCCCGGACTCGCCCCTGCCGTTTGTTCGATTTGGCGACAGCGATGACCTACAAGTAGCCGATCGGGTTCTGGCGATCGGTAATCCGCTCGGTTTTGGCGGGACCGTGACGCAGGGTATCGTCAGCGCAATGAACCGTGACATCAGCGACACGCCGTTCGATGACTACATCCAGACAGATGCCGCCCTCAACCACGGCAATTCCGGCGGTCCGCTATTCGACATGCAGGGTGACGTCATCGGCATGAACACCGCAATCGTTGCACCTGTGTCAAGCGGATCGATCGGCCTGGGCTTCGCGATCCCGTCGAACGATGTCAAGTTCGTTATCGATGGTTTGCGCAAGCCCGGTGGCATGCGTGTTGGATCGCTGGATTTCCGGATCGAGCAGATTACGCCGGGTATCGCGGACGCACTGAACATGCCTAAGGCGGAAGGTGTCATCGTGGCCGGAACCAAAGAGGGTGGTGCCGCCGCCGCTTGCGGGGTTGTTGCGGGCGACGTCATCATGAAATATGGCGACTTGCAGGTAAAAGACGTCCGGGAGTTGGCGCGCGCAATTGCGCGGACCAAGCCCGGAACGGTCGTCAACCTGCTGGTATGGCACGATGAAGAACCACGGATAATTGTGGCGACGATAAAGCAGATGCCCTTGGCGGCTACAACGGCGCCTACCTTGGCACCGGATGGCCCGGCCTCGGTCGTGGCCCCGGGCTGGCATCTTGCCCCCATCGATGAAAGCGTGCGGCAAAAATTCAGCATCGGCAGCGACCAGAATGGTTTGGTCGTTACGGACGTCGTGCCTGGCGGACCGGCGGCCGAAGCAGGCGTCAACCCTGGCGATGTGTTGGTCAAGGTGCAGAGGGCGAATGTCAACTCGGATGAGGACGTCGGCCGGGGGATGGAGCTTGCGCGGCAGGAACACCGCCGTTTCGCGGCACTGCTGGTGCATAACGCTGGCGGGCTACGTTGGCTTGCCCTGAGCCTCGATTAGACCGCATTCACGCAGCCCGCGGTCAGGCTATCAGAGGTCGCGCAGCACCTCAAGCGGTTCTGCATTACTCTCTTTGGAAGCTTTGGTGCTGTATTAGCATCGTTCTCGCGCTGGTAACCTGACGCGGGGAACCTGCGGGGTTTGTTCCGTCTAGGATATGGTCTGGGTAATGCCAAACGGAGGAAGATGCTGATACCAGCTCTCC
>DASQRI010000699.1:0-4764 GCA_035642975.1 Mycobacterium sp. | reverse complement strand
AGCCGATCGCCTTCGAGTACAAGCGATCTTGGCGTAGGCGCTCGAGATGAACAGGTTGAACCGCCCCGGTGAGTCCGGAGACTCCGGACATGCCGGGGCGGTTCATTGCGATCCTTGACTGCGTCAAGTGATAGGGGTGGTACATGTCACGGCCATGGAGGCATTGCGCAGTACCTGTAATAAGGTCCGGAAAGTTTAGGTGCCTCGTTAATGCCTAGAGGGAAACTCCGATCCCCGCCATCGGGAATCGGATCGCCCTGCCCTAGACTGACCGAATGTGTCGCCAGGCTGGGTGTCAGTAGACGGACGGAGGGGCTGACTAGATGAGCAATGACACGGCCTACTACCGGGCTGATGTGCAGGGCCTTAATCCCGGAGACGCCGCTACCCGTACCCTGGACCCCCTCGATGGCAAGGAATATACGTACGCGACAACCCGGCCTGATGTAGCGCGCGGGATCGCCGCAAGACATCCTGATTTCTCTGTTTACCGCGTCACGCTCGACGAGCCCATCGAAGCAGACCCCGACGCTGCCCAGGACCACATTGGTGACTTGTTCGTCAGGTCTCCCTGGGGCGCGATCGTGGACGTCGTCGATGAGAAAGAAACATAACCCCGCCCATTATCGTCTTTTGGGTATCGCGCTGAGACCATCAGCTCATCATGCCGCGCTACGCCCGCTTCCACCGGAAGGCGCGCGACACGTTTGCCCCTACCCATCGGCTGTCTGCCCGGCACGACAAGTCGCGCGATCAGACCGACGACAAGACCCCGAGAATGATCAGCCAAATGATGTGCACGACGACTACGAGTCTCCTTCGGATAGCGACTGGAGGGCACGACCGCCGAACATCAGGCCCGAGGCAGCCCCGGTATACAGCGCCAGCGTGACGATTCGGGTGCTCAGCCGGGCACGTTCGGCGCCGGATCCCAGCGGCCCAGGGGTTTCCAGGGCCGGACCCCACAAACTTTCAAGATCAGTCGCCACAGCCGTGAGTGTGCACGCCGCCGTCCGACGCGGGTCGACAATTGGCGACAATCGACAGGAAATAGTAGCTCTCGTGCGCCCGGATGGTATGCGCCGTCGCCGGCGAATCTGCGGAGGTGTCTGATGCCCGAATCCGACCTGGTCTTGTTCAGCGTCGACAACCATGTCGCGTTGATCACGGTCAACGACCCCGGCCGCCGTAACGCCGTCACCGGCGAGATGTCGACGCAGCTGCGCGCTGCGGTGGAACGGGCCGAGGCCGACCAGGATGTGCACGCCGTCGTCGTCACCGGCGCCGGTAAGGCGTTCTGCGCCGGCGCGGACCTGTCCGCGTTGGGCAGTGCCGCCGAGCAGGGACTGCTGCGGCTCTACGACGGCTTCATGGCCGTCGGCAAATGCACGCTGCCCACGATCGCAGCGGTCAACGGCCCGGCCGTCGGCGCAGGTCTGAACTTGGCGCTGGCCGCCGATGTGCGCATCGCCGGACCGAACGCGTTGTTCGACGCGCGTTTCCAGAAGTTGGGATTGCATCCGGGTGGCGGCGCAACGTGGATGCTGCAGCGCGGAGTCGGACCCCAGGTGGCGCGTGCCGCCCTGCTGTTCGGGATGCGCTTTGACGCCGAATCCGCTGTGCGGCATGGGCTGGCGCTCAGCGTCGCCGACGACCCGGTCGCCGAGGCGTTGGAGCTGGCGGCCGGGCCTGCGGCTGCCCCCCGCGAGGTCGTGCTGGCAACGAAGGCCACCATGCGCGCCACAGCCAGTCCCGGATCGGTCGACGCCGAACAGCACGAGTTCGCCAAGGACACCGAACTCGGACCGCAGGCCATCTCGATTCAGTCGCCGGAGTTCGCCGCTCGGCTGGCCGCCGCCAAACGCAAATAGTCGCGACCACTACAGATCGAGCAGCGCGGTTTCCGGTGATTCGATCAGCCGGCGCAGCTCGCCCAGAAACTGGGCCACGTTGGCGCCGTCCGCGATTCGGTGGTCGAACACACATGTCAGGGTCATCTGCGGGCGGATGACGACCGTGTCGTCAATGACCATGGGCCGCGCCTTCAGCGATCCCATACCCAGAATCGCCGCCTCCGGATAGTTGATCACCGGCACGCCGTCGTCGAGACCCAGGGCCCCGAAATTCGACACGGTAAACGTCGAGCCCGCAAGCTCGGCCGGTTTCAAGGTGCCGGCTCGGGCTTCCCGAATCAGCCGCGCCACGCATTCAGCGAGCTCACGCGTGGTCTTGTCCTGCGCATCGGTGACCACCGGGACCAGCAGACCACGCAGCGTGGCGACCGCGAAACCCAGATGGACCGCGTGATGCGAGTGCACCTGCGGGCCGTCGGGGCCGTCGACCCAGGTGGAGTTCAGAATCTTGTGGTGCATCAAGGCGATGACGAGCAACCGTAGTGTGAGCAGGAACGGCGAGATGGCCTCGTCGTCATCGCCGACTAGCGCGCACAGTCGATCGCGAAGTTGCACCAGGGCTGCGCAGTCCACCTGCACGCTGGCATGCGCATCAGGAATATTGCTGCGCGACAGCGTCATTCGTTCCGCCATCTGCGAGTGCACCCCGCGCACCGGCAGCACGTCGTATGAGACGCCGGGCCGTTCGGCGCCGACCCCTGCAGCTGCCAGAACAGCTTCCCGACTGATCAGACCGTCTGCGCCCGGCCGCACATCGCCCAGATCCACCAGCAGGTCGGCCGCCAATTTTCGGACCGACGGTTTGGCCCTGGGACGTCTCCGGCTGGTGTCGAGGGCATCGTCGGCTCCGTATCCGACGAGAACCGACTTGCGCGTGGACAACTCACCGTTGGGCGCCGGTGGCGGCGGCATCGCACCTGGCAGGGTGTCGATGCGCGCCAACAGCGAGTCAACCGCCAGCACATCACCTTCGGCTCCGCGGATTTCGACGATCCGACCCGCATACGGGCTGGGGATCTCGACTTCAGCCTTGGCGGTCTCCACCGAGCACAACGGCTGGTTGAGTTCGACGTCGTCCCCGACGGCGACGCGCCAGCATGACAACGTCACCTCTTCCAGCCCCTCACCGAGATCGGGGACGACGAACACCTTGACGCGATCGTCGTCGGCGTGCGGGCTCACGGTTGCTCCAGCGAGCGCTCAACACAATCCAGCAGCCGATCGGGACCTGGCAACCACAACTTCTCCAGTCGCGCCGGCGGATAGGGGGTGTCAAACCCGCAGGCACGCAACACCGGTGCTTCGAGCTCGTAGAACAGCTCCTCCTGGATGCGGGCAGCTAACCCTGCCCCGTAGCCCAGGCTTCGCGGGCCCTCATGCAGCACCACGCACCGCCCGGTGCGGCGGATCGACGCAGCCACCGTGTCAAAATCCAGCGGAACCAGCGATCGCAGGTCGACGACCTCAAGACTCCAACCGCGTTGCTGCGCAGCCAATTCAGCGGCCGACAGCGCCGTGCCCACCAGGCCACCGTAGGTCAGCACGGTGACGTCGCTACCGGCTCGGCGTATCGCCGCCTGCCCGATCGGGGGTCCGGGCCTAGCGGTGTCGACGACCTCGCGGGCCCAATAGCGTCGCTTGGGTTCCAGGAACATCACTGGGTCCGGGCACGCGATTGCATGGCGCAGCAGCCAGTAGGCGTCCGATGGTGTCGACGGCACCACAACCTTCAGCCCTGCGGTGTGCGCCCAGTAGGACTCGGTGGATTCCGAATGATGCTCGAGCGCGCCGATACCGCCGAACGACGGTATCCGGACCGTCACCGACATGTCGATTTCGCCGCGGGTGCGGGTCCGGTACTTGGCCAGGTGGCTGACCACCTGATCGAATGCGGGATAGGAGAATCCGTCGAACTGGATCTCGGGCACCGGCACGAAGCCGCGCAGTGCCAAGCCCACCGCGATGCCGATCACCGCGGACTCGGCCAGCGGGGTATCGAAGCAGCGGTCTGCGCCAAATGTCGCGCTGAGTCCCTCGGTGACCCGGAAAACGCCGCCCAGAGTCGCCACGTCCTCGCCGAATACCAGCACCCGGTCGTCGGCAGCCATCGCGTGGTGCAGGGCGCGGTTGAGTGCCTGGACCATGGTCAACGGCGTAGCGCTGAGCGCATCGGTCGGCGCCGGCACGTTGGCAGTCGCGCGGGTCGGCGGTTCGGCGATCTGGGTCATCAGGCCTCCCGAAGCATTTCGGCCCGCAGCTGTTGGCGTTGCGCTTCAAGCCCGGGCGTCATTTCGGCGTAGACCGAGGTGAAGACTTCGTCGATGTCGATGTCGGGCGCCGCGAACACCGCATCACGCAGGTCGGCCCGCAGCCGTTTGCACCGAGCGGCGACCCGGTCTTCCAGCCGTGCCGACCATAGACCCTGGCCCTGCAGATAGGTCCGGTAGCGAGGAATGGGGTCCCGCATCTGCCAGTAGTCCAATTCTTCCTGGCTGCGGTATCGCGTGGGATCGTCCGACGTGGTGTGCGGGGCGAGCCGGTAAGTGACCGACTCGATCAGCGTCGGGCCGCCGCCGGCTCTGGCGCGGGCGGCGGCTTCGGCCATCACCGCGTAACACGCCAACACATCGTTGCCGTCCACTCGAACACCGGGCATTCCATATCCGATCGCTTTGTGCGCGATGGACGGCGCGACGGTCTGGTTGTGCACCGGCACCGAGATCGCCCACTGGTTGTTCTGCACGTAAAATACACACGGCGCCTTGAACACCGCCGCGAAGTTCAGCGCCTCGTGAACGTCGCCCTCGCTGGTGGCACCGTCGCCGAGGAAGGCCACCGTCATCGAGTCCTC
>DASQRI010000698.1:0-4343 GCA_035642975.1 Mycobacterium sp. | reverse complement strand
ATTTGTGCCGCCAGAACGCTGGCTTCCGCCCGTGTTCGAAACCGCCGACGTCGTCGTGGCAGCCCCAAAGGAAGTGACCAGACCGGCCCAGAGCAATCTGATGATCCGTTTTCTGCCGGTGGTCGCCGCCGTCGCGACGCTGGGGATGATGGCGGTGGTCTTTTATTCACGGTCGGCGATGGGCCGCAATCCTGCATTCATGATGTTTCCGCTGATGATGCTCGTGTCGGCGGTGGCGACGGTGTTTTCCGGCGCGGATCGGCGTCGCGGCGAGATCAATACCGAGCGGGCAGAGTATCTGAGCTACCTGTCCGAATTGCGGGCCGTTGTCGTCAAGACTGCTGTGGCACAGCATACTTCGCTGACTTTGTGCCATCCGGATCCGGACACCTTGTGGACGCTGGTGGGTGGTTGCCGGATGTGGGAGCGGCGAGCGGCGGACTCGGATTTCTGCCACGTGCGGATCGGCGTCGGAACCCAGCGTCTTGCGACCCGTCTGGTCGCGCCGCCGATCGGATCGGCACGACTGTTGGATCCGGTAACCGCGACCGCGTTGCACCGCTTTCTCCGAACACATTCGACGATTCCAGACGCGCCCGTCGCGATCGCACTACCCGGTCTGGCTGCCGTGGTTGCCGACGGCGACCCGACACAGGCGCGTGCCCTGTTACGCGCGATGATCTGTCAACTTGCCGTCATGCACAGTCCACGCCTGGTCTTGATCGCCGGCGCTATCAGTGACCACAACCGATCCAACTGGGATTGGCTGAAATGGTTGCCACACAATAGGCATCCGCTCGCCAACGACTCCTCCGGTCCGACTCGGATGGTGTACCCATCGCTGGCAGCAACCCGGACGGCTCTTGCCGGTCTGTCGGTCGACGGCGGGCCCGTTGGGATCACGTTGGCGTGCCCCCACGTGGTGGTGGTCGTCGATGGTGAACTTGTCCGAGACGATGAAATGCCCCTAAGCGGCGCGACCTTGTTGATCGTCCAGGGCACCGACGACCCGGCAATGGCTGGGGTGCTTCGGCTGCGGGTAAGCGAGGACGAAGCGGCGATGCTTTCCGGCGACGGCGAAGCGTTGGCACGTCCAGATCGGATGAGTTACACCGCTGCGCTGGCGTGCGCACAAAGGCTGGCCGGCTATCGTGCCGGCGGTCCGGATGTGTTGGCGGCGGCGGGCGGCGGCTTGCGTTGGCAGGATCTCGTCGGAATCGGCGATCTAGCGTCTTACGCGCCGGCTGATTGCTGGCGCGACAAAGGTTCCCGCGATCGGCTTCGTGTTCCGATCGGCACAACGCTTGAGGGTGCACGAGTCGAGCTCGACATCAAAGAAGCCGCTGAGAGTGGAATGGGGCCGCACGGGCTGTGCATCGGTGCCACCGGGTCAGGCAAGTCGGAGTTCTTGCGCACCGTCGCGCTCGGGATGATGGCCTGCCATTCCCCAGAAACGCTCAACCTCGTGTTGATCGACTTCAAGGGTGGCGCAACCTTCGCAGGATTGGAACGGGCGCCACATGTGGCGGCTCTCATCACGAACCTATCGGACAAGGCGGAACTGGTCGCCCGAATGCGGGACGCGCTGACCGGTGAAATGAACCGCCGACAGGAAGTGCTTCGCGCGGCAGGCAATCTCGACGGAATTGCTGCTCATGAACGCCAGCGCCGCGCCGGAGCCGAATTGGCTCCCCTCGCGACGCTGTTTATCATTGTCGATGAGTTCTCCGAATTGCTCAGCCAACAACCAGATTTCGCTGACGTCTTCGTCGCGATCGGTCGACTCGGTCGATCATTGGGAATGCATCTACTGCTGGCCAGCCAACGTCTCGACGAGGGCCGACTGCGCGGGTTGGAATCACATCTGTCGTACCGGGTGTGCTTGAAAACATTGTCGGCCAACGAATCGCGGATCGTCCTGGGAACGTCCGACGCTTATGAATTGCCACGCATGCCGGGCGCCGCTTACCTACGTGCCGGCACAGACGAGTTGATTCGCTTCCAGACTGCTTATGTATCCGCCCCATCCCGTGCGGAAACACGCTGCCCGGCTGATGGGTTTGTCCCGCCGCGCCGCGACGAGGTATCCGTGCCGGTCCGAGTGTTCACCACCGAACCGACCGGTCCGGTTATCTTTGCCGACGGAGCCGAGACGGATGTTGTCGATCGCCAGACTGTCCTGCAAATGGTGGTTGAGCGGCTTTCGGGACACGGCCCGCGAGCGCATGAAGTGTGGCTACCACCGCTCGGGGCTGCGCCGGCGCTGAATTCCATTCTGGTTGACACCCAACCCGTGTCTCCGTTGACGGTTCCCATCGGTGTCGTTGATCGCCCGTTCGAGCAGCGTCGCACACCGCTGATCGTCGACTTGTCCGGAGCTTCCGGGAATGTCGCCGTAGTCGGTGCGCCTCAATCGGGTAAGTCGACAACTCTGCGTACGTTGCTGACGGCGCTGGCCGTCGGCCACGATCCGCGGACGGTGCAGTTCTACTGTCTGGACTTCGGCGGTGGGGCGTTGGCATCGCTGCGCGACTGGCCGCACGTCGGTTCGGTGGCGGGAAGGGCAGATCCGCAACTGGCCCAACGCATGATCGCTCAGCTCGAGGCAATCATTCGATCCCGCGAGGCGCTCTTCCGGGACCACGGGATCGAATCCATGGGGCAGTATCGGCAGCTGAAGGCAAGGCAAGATTCGGTATGCGACCGCTTTGGTGACGTCTTTCTCATTGTTGACGGCTGGGCAGGGCTGCACCGCGAATTCGAAATGATTGAAACGTCGGTCATCATGCTTGCCGCTCAGGGGCTCTCATTCGGCGTGCATGTTGTGATGTCTGCGTCGCGTTGGGCCGAGATTCGCCCCGCGTTGAAGGATCAGATCGGAACCCGAATCGAATTGCGGCTCGGCGATCCTACGGATTCCGAACTTGATCGGCGGCGAGCGCAGCAAGTTCCCGAGAATAAACCAGGTCGCGGACTTACCCATGACGGACTGCACATGGTCGTCGCTCTGCCCCGGCTGGACGGCACCGATTCGAGCGCCGGCCTGGTCGAGGCCGGCGCGAAAATTGGCGAGATGTTGCGGTGTCGTCATGGCGACTGGACTGCGCCCCGGATTCCGCTATTGCCTGCGCGGATCGACCACCACAACGTGATTGAGCGGGCCGACGAGCTGGAAACTAACCCCTTGATCGGCGTCGAGGAGGATGAATTACACCCGGTGGCAATCGATTTCGCGCAGCAGCTGCATCTCCTGATTCTTGGGGACGGCGAGTGCGGAAAGACGGCCACGTTGCGCACCGTTTGCCGTGAGCTCTTGCGGACCATGGCTGGCGCCCAATGCGAATTGTTCCTGGTGGATTTCCGCCGCTCGCTCCTCGGTGTCGTCGAGCCCGACTCCGAGCAGCTTGGCGGATACCTTGCTTCGACTGATGCGGTCAGCGGGGTGATACCGCAGCTGACCGAGCGGCTACGCCGGCGAATGCCGCCGCCGAACGCGACCGCCACGCAATTACGCGCCAGGTCTTGGTGGTCGGGGCCGGAGATATACCTCGTGATCGACGATTACGATCTGGTCGCCACCGCCGGCGGCAACCCGCTGATGCCGTTGTTGGAATTCCTACCGCACGCTCGGGATTTGGGCATGCATCTTGTGGTGGCGCGCCGCAGCAGCGGTGCGGCCCGGGCGATGTTCGAGCCTCTGCTCGCCGGGCTGCGCGATGTTGGCTGTATGGCATTGGTGATGAGTGGAAGCCCGGATGAGGGCGTGACGATCGGGTCTGTGCGCCAGTCGGCTATGCCGCCCGGCCGCGGCACGCTGATCACCCGGCGCGGCCGCGCGCAGTTGGTGCAGGTCGCCTGGAGTCCACCGCCGTGACAGCACACGTTGTCGAGATCGGTCCGTGTGCTATTCGCCGATTATGTTGCGGCGAAGAAGCGATCGTTGTGGACAGCGAGCTCGAAAGTGCAGCCCTTGAAAGTATCGACGATCCGGTAGCCCTGGTTGACCTCCGTCCGGTTGCCGTTGAATCGTTGTGGCGGACTGTGCTGGCGTCAGTGGATTGTGGGCGCGGCGAAACAGCGACAGTCGTCCATCCATCCTGGTGGGCACAGGGCCGCCTCGACGTGCTCAGGGCAGCCTCGCAGGTCATCGTCGGCGAGGTCGTGATGCGACCGCGGTCGTGGCTGCTGAGCCAGGCAGCTCCGTCCGAATTTCGTGACGCGGCGGTTATCGTCGAAATCGCTGACTGTTTCGTGGTGATCACCGGAGCCGCGGTGGTCGCCGAAACTCGTCGAAGAGATCAAAGCTGCGTCGTTGATGCGGTCGTGCGTTGCGTCCTCGAGAT
>DASQRI010000697.1:0-9696 GCA_035642975.1 Mycobacterium sp. | reverse complement strand
CGCACAGTACGTGTGAATCATGCCAATCTCACACCCGAGTAACCCCTATCGTCTACAGAGCAAGACGTGAAGGGAGGACGCAGCCGATGCCGCCAACCCGGTGGGACAAGCGCGTCGACGCCGGCGACTGGAACGCCATCGCCGCCCCTGTCGACGACTTCGGCGGTGCCCAGCTCCCCCGACTTCTGACGCCCGCCGAGACGCACCGGCTGCGCAACCTGTACGCCAAGGAGCAACTCTTCCGCGCCACCATCGACATGGCGCCCCGCCGCTACGGCTCAGGCCAATATCGGTACTTTCGCGCGCCCTATCCCGAGCCGATCGAGCAGCTCAAGCAGGCGTTGTATCCGCGACTATTGCCGATCGCCCGGGATTGGTGGGCGAAGCTGGGGCGGGAGGCTCCATGGCCGGACAGCCTGGACGAATGGCTGGACATGTGCCATGCCGCCGGTCAGACAAGATCGACCGCACTGATACTCAAATACCAGGCCAACGACTGGAATGCTCTGCACCGAGACCTCTACGGGGACTTCGTTTTTCCGCTTCAAGTGGTGATCAACCTCAGTGACCCGGACACCGACTACACCGGCGGCGAGTTCATGCTCGTCGAGCAGCGGGCGCGGGCCCAATCCCGCGGCACCGCAACCCAACTGCCACAGGGCCAGGGCTACCTGTTCACCACCCGCGACCGGCCGGTCCGGTCGGCTCGTGGCTGGTCGGCCGCACCGGTGCGGCATGGTCTGTCGGTCGTGCGCACGGGCGAGCGCTACGCGCTGGGCCTGATCTTTCACGACGCCGCCTGATCGGCCGGTTACCCGTCCACGGCCGGTGCCGGGTGCGGGGTTGGCGGCGTCGGCCCGGCGACTGGCGTTGCGCTAGAGGCCGAATCACGGCCCAGCGCGATCGTCGCTGCCGTCATCGCCACGACGGCCAGCGTCAAAATCAAAGCTCCGGCACCGCGCACGACCAGATGCTCACCGAGTATCACCACACCCAGCAGCACCGCCACCACGGGCTCGCCGACCAGCATGATCGGTACGGATGCTTGCAACGCGCCGGCATGAAATGCCGACTGCTGCAGGACCGTTACCGTCACCGCGAGCGCAACGAGCAAGTACGGCGCCGGCACGGTCAGCAGTCCATGCCACCCGTGCACGGCGAGGCGGTGAGTACTCACCTTCGTCAACACCGCGATCATGCCGAGCAGCACAGCGACGGCGGTCGCCAACAGCATGGCGCGCGGTCGACCCACTGTCCGCCGCGCCGCCAGCACACAGAAGATCACCACCGGGACCGAGGCGATCAGCGCGACGGTCCACGCGGGTACCGGAGGGCGATAGTGGCCTTCTCGCGGCTGGCCCACCAGAACGAAAATGGTGAGCGCCGCCGTCAACATCAGCGCCCAACCCCAATCCCGTGTCCGCACATGCTGATTGGAGAACCTCGCGCCCAGCGGCAGCACGAACAGCAGCGACGACACCAGCAGCGGTTGCACGAGCAACAACGATCCGTGTGCCAACGCCAGCGCCTGGAAGACATACCCACCGATTGCACCCAGTGTTCCCGCCCACCACGACGGCTGGCGAACCCAGGACGTCACAATCGCGCCCGATTCGTCCGGATTGTCCGCTCCGTCTTGGATCGCGCGCTGCCGCACCACGATGCCCACGGCGGCCCAGAACGCGGCGAGCAGCGCCGAACCGATCGCGAAAGCGTGCGAGGCTAGCCACTCCACGATTGCCCTCTACCCCGATGCCTGCGGTCTCTAACTCAGATACCCGGTCTGGTTCACCAGCCGGACCGACGAAGCGCCGTCGGGGTAGAACTCCGCGATGCTCAGCGACGCCAGGTCCAGGTGTAACCGGTACAGGATGCCCGGCCCGGCATCGAGGGCCTCGCGCAGCAACATTTTGATCGGGGTCACGTGCGACACCACCAGCACGGTGCTGCCGCCGTGATCAGCGACGACCCGGTCGCGCGCCCGGCGGACCCGCTGGTTCACATGATCGAAGCTTTCCCCGCCCGGAGGCTCGGTGCTGGTGTCACGCAACCAGCGTCGGTGCAGTTCGGGATCGTGTTCGGCGGCCTCGGCGAACGTCAGGCCTTCCCACGCGCCGAAATCGGTTTCGATCAGATCGTCATCGACCGCCACGTCCAAACCCAGGGCTTTGGCGGCGCGCGTCGCGGTGTCGTAGCACCGCTGCAATGGCGAGCTGACCACCGCCGCGATGCCACCGCGCTGGGCCAGGTAACGCGCCGCCGCGTCCGCCTGCTGCCGGCCCAACTCGGTCAGCGCAGGGTTTCCGCGGCCCGAGTAGCGCCGCTGCACCGACAGCGCAGTCTGGCCGTGACGCAGCAACAGCAGCCGGGTGGCGGTGCCTCGCGCGCCGGTCCACCCCGGCGGCGAGGGATTCTCGCTCACCGGTGCCGCCGTCGCCGCTGTCGAGGCCGGCTGTTCGGCCTCGGCGGCAGCATCCATCGCCTCGTTGGCCAACCGGTCGGCGTGCGAGTTCTCCGCCCGCGGAATCCACCGGTAGCTGACCCGGTCGAACTGTGCCGCCAGTGCACGGGCTTCGGCGTTGAGCTGCGCGAGGTCGGGATGTTTGACCTTCCATCGCCCCGACATCTGCTCGACCACCAATTTGGAATCCATCGCCACCGCGACGTCGGTGGCGCGCAATGTCGCCGCCTCCGCCAAACCCGCGATGAGGCCGCGGTATTCGGCGACGTTGTTGGTGGCGTGCCCGATCGCCTGCTTGCTCTCGGCCAGCACAGTCGATCGGTCCGCGGTCCACACCACCGCCCCGTAGCCCGCGGGCCCCGGGTTACCGCGGGATCCACCGTCGGCCTCGACGAGGACCTTCACTGGCTTACGCCTTTGACCCGCAACAAGATTGCACCACATTCGGGACACCGGAGAACTTCGTCCTCGGCGGCCGCCGAGATCCGAGAAAGCTCGCCGCGGTCGATTTCAATCCGGCAAGCGCCGCAGCGGCGGCCCTGCAACGGGCCCGCGCCGGGGCCGCCGCCGGCGCGCTGTCGTTCATAAAGCGCCACCAAGCCGGGATCCAGCGCCGCAGTGAGTACGTCGCGCCGCGACGAGTGAAGACGGCGAGTCTGGTCGATATCGGCCAGGATGCCGTCGAGAACCTGCTGTGCAGCGGCCGCGTCGGCTTGCAACGCCTCGATCGTCGCCACCTCGGCTGACTGCTGAGTTTGCAGCTGCTCGCGGTGTTCCATCACCTCCAGCAGTGAATCCTCCAGGCTGGACTGACGGCGTTGCAGGGTCTCCAACTCGTGCTGCAGGTCCGACAATTGCTTGGCGTCTGCCACTGATTGCAGCAGCGAGCGGTCGCGGTCCTCGCGCTGGCGCACCGCATCGATCTCCGACTCGAAGCGGGATACCTGAGTGTCCAAGTCCTCCAACGCAATCTGCAGGGCGCTCAACCGGTCGTTGGCGGTGACTTGATCGGTCTGCAACCGCTCATAGTCTTGCTGCTCGGGCAGATGGCCGGCGCGGTGCGCGATCTTGGACAGTTCGGCGTCCAGCTCCGCAACTTCGAGCAGCGAGCGCTGCTGCTCGACTGCGGCTTTCATCAGTGGTCCCCCCCGCTGTCGTTGTCGACGTTCCATGGGTCGGTGCGGATCGGGCACACGCGCACCGCAAGCGCGGCACCGAAAGCCGACCGCAGCACATCGGCAGCCTGCTCGCACCATGGATATTCGCTGGCCCAGTGCGCGACGTCGATCAGCGCCACCTTCGAAGCGCGGCGGTGCTCGTCGGCGGGGTGATGGCGCAAGTCGGCGGTGACATAGGCCTGAACGTCGGCGCCCGCCGCGGCGTCCAGCAGCGAATCGCCTGCGCCTCCGCAGACCGCGACGCGCGTCACTGACATGTCGGCATTGCCGGCGGCGCGCACTCCCCACGACGTCTGCGGCAGCCCTGTCCTGACCCGGGAGACGAACGTGCGCAACGACTCTGGCTGCGGCAACGAGCCGATTCGGCCCAAACCGACGTCAGCGGGCGGTGGTGTCAACGCGACGATGTCAAATGCCGGCTCCCGGTAGGGGTGTGCGACGCGCAGAGCCGCGAGCACCCCACGGCGTGCGCGCGCCGGTGCCACGACCTCAACCCGGTCCTCGACCACCCGCTGTATCGCGCCGACGCTGCCGATAGCCGGCGACGCCGTATCGCCCGGCAGGAACTGCCCGATGCCGGTCACGCTCCAACTGCATTGGGAGTAGTCGCCGATCTCACCTGCGCCGGCCGCGAAGATCGCGATGCGCACCGCCTCCGCGTTTTCCTGCGGTACGAAAATCACCCACTTGTCCAGATCCGGCCCCGCCGGCGACGGCTCGAGCACCGCCTCGACCGTCAGCCCCAGTGCCTGTGCCAACGCGTCCGACACACCCGGCGATGCCGAGTCGGCGTTGGTGTGCGCGGTGAACAGCGAACGCCCCGACCGGATCAGCCGGTGCACCAGCGCACCCTTGGCCGTACTGGCCGCCACCGTGTCGACCCCCCGCAGCAACAGCGGATGGTGGGCCAGCAGCAGGCCACCGTCGGGCACCTCGTCGACCACCGCCGCGGTGGCGTCGACCGCGATCGTCACCGAGCTCAGCACCTCGTCAGGGTCGCCGCACACCAGGCCGACGGAATCCCACGACTGGGCCAGCCGGGGCGGGTAGGCCTCGTCCAGCACGTCGATGACAGCGCCCAGCCGCACAGTCATCGCAGCACCACACTGCGCGCGATGTCGGCGATGGCCTCGACGAGCACCGGCCACTCCGGTCGCACCGCGGCCCGCAGATATCCCCCATCCAGGCCGACGAAGGTGTCGCAGCGTCGCACCGTAATTCCTCTGGCGTGCAGATGCTTTCGCGTTAATTCGGCGTCACCGACGGTGAACAGGACGAAGGGCGCACGACCGTCGACAGGGCCGGCGCCCACCGACCTCAGGCCGGACACCATCTCGGTGCGCAAGGCCGCCATCCGCTGAGCGCCCGCCGCGGCTTCGAGCACTGCCTCGGGCGCGCAACACGCCGCGATGGCGGCCAGTTGCAGCGTGCCCACCGGCCAGTGCGGGCGCGCCGCGGTCAGCCGGGCCAACACGTCGGGCGCTCCGAGCGCGTAGCCCACCCGCAGTCCTGCCAGCGACCAGGTCTTGGTCAGGCTGCGCAGCACCACGACGTCGGGCAGCGACTGGCCGGCCAGCGACTCCGGCTCGCCGGGAACGGAATCGGCGAAAGCCTCGTCGACCACGACGATCCGGCCGGGCCGACGCAACGCGAGGACCTTCTCGCGGGCGTGCAACACCGATGTCGGATTGGTGGGGTTGCCGATGACGACGAGGTCGGCGCTGTCGGGCACCTGCGCGGACGTCAGGCCGAACGGTGGATCGAGCACGACGTGATGCACTGCGACGCCCGCCGCACTCAGCGCGACAACCGGCTCGGTGAACGACGGCGCGATCACCGCCGCAAGCATCGGACGCAGGTTACGCAGCAACGCGAATCCCTCGGCGGCTCCGGCCAGCAGCGCGACCTCGTCGGGGGCGCGGCCGTGCCGGGCGGCGACGGCCGCTATCGCCACGCGTTCGTCGTCGACGCCTGGGTAACGCCCCAGGTCCGTCAGCCGCGCGGCGAGCCGCTGCAGCAGCCAGGCCGGGGGTTGCGCGTGACGGATGTTGACGGCGAAATCGAGCATGCCCGGTTCGGCGGCCTGATCGCCGTGGTAGCGCGCCGCCGCGAGCGGAATCGACACCCTCGAATCCAGACTCGCCACATCTGAAACACTAACGGCCTCGCGCTGAGGCCCGGTATCGGGACACAGTCGCCGGCCGGTCGCGGCATCTTGGACAATGGCGATGTGACAGGCACGGTTTCCGCAGATCCGGCCGCCCGCCCGCAGCTGGTGATCTTCGACCTCGACGGCACGCTCACCGACTCGGCTGACGGCATCGTGTCCAGCTTCCGCCACGCCCTCGGCCAGATTGGTGCCACCGTGCCCGACGGCGATCTGACCAGCCGCATCGTCGGCCCGCCGATGCACCAAACCCTGTCGGCGATGGGGCTGGGCGAGCACACCGACGCCGCGATCGCGGCATACCGCGCCGACTACACCTCTCGCGGCTGGGCGATCAACAGCCTGTTCGACGGAATCGGGCCGTTGCTTGCCGACCTGCGGGCCGCGGGCGTCCGCCTCGCGGTGGCCACCTCCAAGGCAGAGCCGACCGCACGCCGCATCCTGGCCCATTTCGGTCTCGACGGGCACTTCGAAGTCGTCGCGGGAGCCAGCGTCGACGGCATCCGCGCCACCAAGGCCGACGTGCTGGCCCACGCCTTGGCGCAGCTGCAGCCGCTGCCCGAACGGGTGGTCATGGTCGGTGACCGCCGCCACGATGTCGAGGGCGCGGCCGCGCACGGCATCGACGCGGTGCTGGTGGGCTGGGGATACGGCCAAGCCGACTTCGCGGACTCGACGGACATCACCGTCGGTGCGTCCCACGTCGCGACGGTCGCCGAGCTGCGGAGGGCGTTAGGTGTCTGAGTCCGATGGCCCGACTCCTCCTCAGGCCCCGGGGGGCCTGCATCGTCGTCAGGCTGACTCCTACCGCCCGAGCGACCCGAGGCTGCACATCACCTTCGTCTGCACCGGCAACATCTGCCGGTCGCCGATGGCTGAGAAGATGTTCGACCACCAGATCACCCAGCGCGGTCTGCACGACGCCGTCCGGGTGACCAGCGCGGGTACCGCCGGCTGGCACATCGGCAAGCGCGCCGACGAGCGGGCCAACCGCGTGCTGCACGCGCACGGCTACCCCACCGACCACAGCGCCGCGCAGATCGAGATCGACCACCTCGAAGCCGACCTGGTGGTGGCGCTGGCCCGCAACCACGTCTTTCTTCTTCAGCAACTCGGCGTCGACGCCGACCGGATCCGGATGCTGCGATCGTTCGACCCCCGCTCGGGCGCTTATGCACTCGACGTCGACGACCCCTACTACGGCGACCACGACGACTTCGAAGCCGTCTTCGCCGCGATCGAGGCCTCGTTGCCCGGACTGCACAACTGGGTCGACGAACGACTTGCCCGGGACGGACAGCGCTGATGCGCCGCCTGGCCTTCCTGCTTCGGCCGGGCTGGATAGCGCTGGCCGTGGTGGTGATCGCCTTCACCTACCTGTGTTTCACCGTGCTCGCGCCGTGGCAGTTGGGGAAGAACACCAAGACGTCGCGGGAGAACAACCAGATCCAGCAATCTCTGACGACCGCGCCGGTGCCGTTGCAAACTGTTTTGCCGCAGCAGGATTCATCGGCTGCCGATGCGCAGTGGCGCCGGGTGACGGCGACTGGGCACTACCTGCCGGACAAGCAGTTGGTGGTCCGGCTGCGGGTAGCCGAGGGAGACCCGGCAATGGAGGTGTTGCTGCCTTTCGTCGTCGACAGGGGGCCCACCGTTTTGGTCGACCGCGGCTACGTGCGGCCGCTACCGGGTTCACAGGTACCGTCGATCGCCTCGCCTCCGCGCGGGACAGTGACCATCACGGCGCGCCTGCGCGACCCCGAACGGCCGGTGCCGGACAAGGAGTCGTTCGTCAGTAACGGTGTGCGGCAGGTGTATTCGATAGACATCGGCCAGATCGCGACGCTGACCGGCGTTCGGCTGGCCGGGTCATACCTGCAATTGGTCGACAACCAACCCGGCGGGCTCGGCGTCATCGAGCTACCGCACCTAGATGCCGGGCCGTTCCTGTCCTACGGCATCCAGTGGATCACGTTCGGCGTGGTCGCGCCGATCCTGCTGGGCTACTTCGTGTACGCCGAGCTACGGGCCCGCCGCGCCGAGAAGGCTCAGGCGCCGCCGGAGAAGCCCACTGCGCCTGCCACCGTCGAGGACAAACTCACCGACCGCTACGGACGGCGCCGCTGACGGCGAGGCACACCAACGTCGCACTCGCCTGCACCGCGCGAGAAAGCAGCACCGCGCGGCGCAGGTCGGCCACCGTTGGCGCCAGCCCGTCGCCCAGGACCGGCCGGATCTGCAATTCGTAGTGGTACTGGGTAGGGCCGCCCAATCGCACGCCCAGCGCCCCCGCGAACGCCGCCTCGACGACGCCGGCGTTCGGGCTGGGATGGCGGCCGGCGTCGCGATGCCAGGCTCGCAGGGCCGCTGACGGCGATCCGCCGACGATTGGCGCGCACACCACCGCCAGCGTCGCGGTCACCCGCGCGGCGGCATAGTTGACTGCATCATCCAATCGTGCTGCAGCCCAACCGAATCGGGCATACCGCGGCGAGCGGTGACCGACCATCGAGTCGAGGGTGTTGACGGCGCGGTATCCGAGGACCGCGGGCACCCCGCCCACCGCCGCCCACAGCAGCGGCGCGACGTGCGCGTCGGAGGTGTTCTCGGCCACCGACTCCACCGTTGCGCGGGTGAGCCCCCTGGCGTCGAGTCGAGCCGGGTCCCGTCCACACAACGCGGGCAGCAGCCTTCGTGCGCCGTCGATGTCGTCGCGGTCCAGCAGGTCGCCCATCGCCAGGCCGGTGCGCGCCAGGGATGTTCCGCCCAGCGCCACCCAAGTGGCAACCGCGGTCGCGGCGACCGAGGAGAGCGGACCGTGCCGGCGGGCGTGCCGCTGCAGCGCCACACCGAGCAGGCTCACCGCGCCGACGAGAACCGAAACGTGGACGAGGCCGGCGATCCGGCTGTCGCGGTAGGTGAACCGCTCCACCGCCGTCGCCGCGACACCGAATCCCGCGACCGGATGACCGGCCCGCGGGTCGGCCAGCATGAGGTCGGCCAGGTAGCCCACCAGCACACCGACGACCCTGGTATGCCGTGTCGCCTCAAACACTCCGGCAGCGTCTCACACGTGGTCTACTCGGTTGATGGAGCCTGCCGCGCGGGCGCGGCCCGCCAGAAGGCGCGAGCGGCCAGCCACCCGGGTCGCGGACCTGCTGAACCCCGCCGCGGGGTTGTTGCCCGTCGCGAACGTGATCATGCAACTGTCGCTGCCCGGCGTCGGCTACGGCGTGCTGGAAAGCCCGGTCGACAGCGGAAACGTCTACAAGCATCCGTTCAAACGGGCGCGTACCACCGGCACGTATCTGGCGGTCGCGACCATCGGCACCGAATCGGACCGCGAGCTGATCCGCGCCGCGGTCGACACCGCACACCGGCAGGTACGGTCAACGTCGTCGAGCCCGGTGTCCTACAACGCGTTTGACCCCGCGCTACAGCTATGGGTGGCCGCCTGCCTGTACCGCTATTTCGTCGACCAGCACGAGTTCTTGTACGGCCCACTGGAGGAAGCCGCCGCGGACGCGGTCTACCAAGACGCCAAGCGGCTGGGCACCACCCTTCAAGTGCGCGAGGGCATGTGGCCAGCGGACCGGGTCGCGTTCGACGACTACTGGAAGCGATCGCTGGAAGAGCTGCGCATCGATCCCCCGGTCCGCGCGCACCTGCACGGGGTCGCGACGATGGCGTTCCTGCCGCGGCCGTTACACGCGCTTGCCGGGTCGTTCAACCTTTTCGCGACGACGGGATTTTTGGCCCCGGAGTTCCGCGCGATGATGCGTTTTGGTTGGACAGCTGCTCAGCAGCGCCGGTTTGAGTGGCTGCTGGCCGCCCTGCGGCTTGCTGATCGGCTGGTTCCCCACCGTGCGTGGATCCTGGGCTACCGGCTT
>DASQRI010000696.1:0-11283 GCA_035642975.1 Mycobacterium sp. | reverse complement strand
GACGGCAGCAGCAGGAAGATGTACCAGACCCGGTTCTGGGCCGTCACGATCTGCGACGTGGACATCGTTCCGGCGTAAAGGAATACCGTCGCGAACGAGAGCCCCATCGCGACCTCGTAGGAGATCACCTGCGCCGTCGAGCGCACGCCGCCCAGCAGCGGATAGGTCGAACCCGACGACCACCCTGCCAGCACGATGCCATAAACGCCGATTGACGACAGCGCCAAGATGAAGAGCACCGCCACCGGCAGGTCGGTCACCTGCAGCGGAGTCCAGTGGCCGAACACGGAAACCTGCGGCCCGAATGGAATGAAGGCAAAGGCGGTGATCGCGGGAATCGTCGAGATGGCCGGTGCGAGAATGAAAATCGGCTTTTCGACGCCGAACGGCGTGATCGGCTCCTTGAGCGCCAGCTTGATGCCGTCGGCCAGGCTCTGCAGGTAGCCGCGCGGGCCGACCCGGTTGGGTCCCCACCGCAATTGCATCCGGCCCAGGATCTTGCGCTCGGCGAGGATCGCCACCAGCACCGTCAGCAGTAGGAACACGAAGACGATGAGCCCTTTGGCCAGGATCAGCCACCAGGTGTCGTGGCCAAAGCCGGCGGGAATCATTTGCGCACCCCAATTTTCACGACGGCGCCGGGCGTGACGCCCAACTGCCGGTGCACCGCCGAACCCGGCGAGTTCAGCGGCAGCCACACCACGTGCTCGGGCATCTCGGTGATCGTCAACGGCAGGGTGATCTCCCCGCGCCCGGTGCTGACAGTGACGTTGTCCCCGTCGCCGGCGCCGATCGCGTTCGCCGTCTCGGCGGACAACCGCACCACCGGCGTGCGCGCGGTGCCGGCCAGGTATGGCTCGCCGTCCTGCAGCAGCCCGCTGTCGAGCAGCATCCGCCAGCTGGCCAGCACGGCCTCACCGGCACCGGGCGTGGTTGCGGCGGCTGTGGCGACGGCCGGGGCCGCGACGGTCGGGCCGTCCCAGGTGTCCATCGCGCTCAGTTCGGCGAGTGCTGCCGCCACCGTGGGAAAGCCGAGGTCGATGCCCATCTCGTCGGCCAGGGTGTCGAGGACCCGCAGGTCCGGCGTCGCGGCCGGGGGCAGCGCGGCCGAGAAGCTGCGCCCTCGGCCCTCCCAGTTGACGTAGGTCCCCGACTTTTCGGCGGCCGGCGCGATCGGGAAGACCACATCGGCGCGTTCGGTCACCGCGCTGTGCCGCAACTCCAGGCTCACCACGAAGCCCGCGGCGTCCAGTGCGGCCAGCACCGCGTCCGGATCGGCGAAATCGTCCGGTTCGATGCCGCCCACCAGCAACGCGCCCAGGGTGCCGTCGGCAGCGGCGGCCAGGATGCCCTCGGCGTCACGTCCTTCCGACGCGGGCAGTTCAGAGACGTGCCAGGCCTGTGCCACCTGCGCCCGGGCGGTCTGGTCGCTCAGCGGCCGGCCGCCGGGCAGCAGTCCCGGCAGCGCGCCGGCCTCCAGCGCGCCGCGCTCGCCGGCGCGGCGAGGCACCCACGCGAGCTTGGCCCCAGTGGCGTCGGCGAGCCGGGCCGCGGCGGACAATCCGCCGGGCACGCCGGCAAGCCGTTCGCCGACGATGATGATGGCGCCTGGCTTGGAAAGCAGCTGCGCCAGCTCACCGCCGGCCAGCCCGTCCAACGCGGCGGCCTCCGCGCCGGGTGCGGTCTCAATCAGCGTGCCGTGCAACTTCTTCAGCCCGCTGCTGGCGAACGGCGCTACAGCGTGCACCGCCAGCCCGTGCTTGCGGGCGGCCTTGCGCAGCCGCAGGTACACGATCGGCGACTCTTCTTCCGGTTCGAAGCCCGCGAGCAAGACCACCGGTGCTGCCTCCAGATCGGAGTAGCTGGTGGTGATCGACGTGCCGGCGACCCGGGCCGCCAGGAATTGCGTCTCCTCGGTGGAGTGCGGGCGGGCGCGGAAGTCGATATCGTTGGTGCCCAACACGATTCGGGCGAACTTTGAGTAGGCGTAGGCGTCTTCGACAGTGAGCCGGCCGCCCGGCAGTACACCGGCGCCGCCGGGCGCCGAGGTGAGCCCCTCGATCGCCGCGGCCACCGCGTGCGGCCATGACGCCGGCGCCAGCGTGCCGTCGCTGTCGCGGACCAGGGGAGTGGTGATCCGGTCAGGCTGGGTGGCGTAGTTGAACGCCCACCGACCCTTGTCGCAGTTCCACTCCTCGTTGACCTCGGGCTCGTCGCCGGCCAGTCGCCGCAGCACCTTGCCGCGGCGGTGGTCGGTGCGCTGCGCGCATCCCGACGCGCAGTGCTCACACACGCTCGGGCTGGAGACCAGGTCGAACGGCCGGGCGCGGAACCGGTAGGCGGTGCCGGTCAGCGCGCCGACCGGGCAGATCTGCACGGTGTTACCGGAGAAGTACGACTCGAACGGCTCGTTGGCGTAGATGCCGACCTGTTGCAGCGCGCCGCGCTCGAGCATCTCGATGAACGGGTCGCCGGCGATCTGTTCGGAAAACCGGGTGCAGCGCGCGCACAGGATGCAGCGCTCGCGGTCGAGCAGAACCTGCGAGGAAATGTTGATCGGCTTGGTGAATGTTCGCTTGACGTCGTGGAAGCGAGAATCAGGGCGGCCGTTGGACATCGCCTGGTTCTGCAGCGGGCACTCACCGCCCTTGTCGCACATCGGACAGTCCAGCGGGTGGTTGATCAGGAGCAACTCCATCACCCCGTGCTGCGCCTTGTCGGCCGCTTCGGAGCTGAACTGAGTGCGCACCACCATGTCGTCGGTGACCGGAATTGTGCACGACGCCATCGGCTTACGCTGGCCTTCGATCTCGACCAGGCACTGCCGACAGGCACCGACCGGATCGAGCAGCGGATGATCGCAGAACCGGGGGATCTGCACGCCGATCAACTCGGCGGCGCGAATCACCAAAGTGCCTTTGGGAACGCTGATTTCGTTGCCGTCGATGGTCAGCGTCACCAACTCCGGCTCGGTGACCTTCTCTCCGGTGTCGGCCACCTGAGTCATGGGCGCCACTCCTTCTCATCGCTGCGTCCCCCTCGCCGCTGCGCGGCTGGAGGCACCCCCACTGCATCGTCGTTGGCGCGTGTCACGCTTCCACTCCGTTCGGGGCGAGCATGGACAGCTTGGGGTCGAACGGAGAGCCGCCGCCCTCGATGTGCGCGACGTATTCGTCGCGGAAGTATTTGATCGACGAGATCACCGGGCTGGCCGCGCCATCGCCCAACGCGCAGAACGACTTACCCAAGATGGTGTCGGAGATATCCAACAGTGTGTCCAGGTCATCGTGGGTGCCTTTGCCAGTTTCCAGGCGCTCGTAGATCTGGCTGAGCCAGAACGTGCCCTCACGGCATGGCGTGCATTTGCCGCAGGATTCGTGCCGGTAGAAGTCGATCCACCGGTGCACTGCACGCACCACGGAAGTTGTCTCGTCGAAGATCTGCAACGCCTTGGTGCCCAACATCGAGCCGACAGCTCCGACGGCTTCGTAGTCCAGCGGGATGTCGATATGCTCATCGGTGAGAATCGGCGTGGACGACCCACCGGGTGTCCAGAACTTCAGCCGGTGCCCGGCCCGAACGCCGCCCGCGTAGTCGAGCAGTTCGCGCAGCGTGATACCCAGCGGCGCTTCGTACTGACCCGGGCGAGTCACGTGCCCCGACAGCGAATACAGCGTGAAGCCCGGCGACTTCTCGCTGCCCATCGACCGGAACCAGTCCACGCCGTTGAGGATGATCGGCGGGACGCTGGCGATGGTCTCGACGTTGTTGATCACCGTGGGGCAGCCGTAGAGGCCGGCGACCGCGGGGAACGGCGGCCGTAGTCGCGGCTGGCCGCGGCGGCCTTCCAGCGAGTCGAGCAGCGCCGTCTCCTCGCCGCAGATGTAGGCGCCGGCACCGGCGTGCACCACCAGCTCCAAATCGTAGCCCGAGCCGGCGATGTCGCGGCCCAGGTAGCCGGCGGCATAGGCCTCGGCGACCGCGTTCTGCAGGCGCCGCAGCACCGGCAACACCTCACCGCGGACGTAGATGAAGGCGTGGCTGGCGCGGATCGCGTACGACGCGATGATCACACCCTCGACCAGGAAGTGCGGAGTGGCCAGCATCAGCGGAATGTCTTTGCAGGTACCAGGTTCCGACTCGTCGGCGTTGACCACCAGGTAGTGCGGCTTGGCGGCGGCACCGCTGTCGCCCTGCGGGATGAACGACCACTTGGTCCCCGCCGAGAAGCCTGCGCCGCCCCGACCACGCAGCCCGGAGTCCTTCACCGCGGTGATCACGTCGTCCGGCGGGAGCTTCAAGGCCTTCTCCAGCGCCTTGTACCCGTCGTTGCGGCGATAGGTCTCCAGAGTCCAGGATTCGGGGTCGTCCCAGAAGCGACTCAGCACCGGAGCCAACGGTGTTTGCGACGCCATTACTTGCCTTCTCCTGACCTGTCGGGCGACGGCGCGGTCAGGTTTTTTTCCTTCGCCACGCGCAACCCGGCCAAAGTCGCCGCGCCGGCCCCGCCTTGACCCCCGTCAGGTCGCGGGTCGGGGAAACCGGCCAGGATCCGCTCGGTCTCCTTGAACTTGCACAGCGGAGCGAGCCCGCGAGAGGGCGCCGGCGGCTTCCCGGCCCGCAGCTCGTCGACGAGCTTGCGCGCAGACTCGGCGGTCTGGTTGTCGTAGAACTCCCAGTTGACCATCACCACCGGCGCGAAGTCGCACGCGGCGTTGCACTCGATGTGCTGCAGCGTGACCGACCCGTCTTCCGTGGTCTCGTCGTTGCCGATGCCGAGATGCTCTTTGAGCGAGTCGAAGATCGCGTCGCCCCCCATCACCGCGCAGAGTGTGTTCGTACACACGCCGACAAAGTAGTCGCCGGTGGGTCCGCGTCGGTACATGGTGTAAAAGCTTGCGACAGCGGCGACTTCGGCGCCGGTCAACCCGAGCTGTTCGCCACAGAACTCCACGCCGGCCGGTGTTATGTAACCATCTTCGGACTGCACCAGGTGCAGCAGCGGCAGCAGCGCCGAGCGGGGACTCGGGTATTTGCCGATGATCTCTTTGGCGTCGACCTCCAACCGCGCCTGCACGTCGGCCGGATACGCCTCCGGCGCGCCCTCGGTGACGAATTGGCCCGGCTCCTCGGGCGGGGGACCGAGGCGGATGAACACCCGTTCGCCGCTGGGGCCGACGCCGGGAGTCTGCGCTGCGGTCATCGGTCCACCCCACCCATGACCGGATCGATGCTGGCCACCGAGGTGATCACGTCGGCGACCATGCCGCCCTCGCACATCGCGGCAACAGCCTGAAGGTTGGTGAACGACGGATCCCGGTAGTGCACCCGATAGGGCCGGGTGCCGCCGTCGCTGACCATGTGCACACCCAGTTCGCCGCGCGGCGATTCGACCGCGACGTAGACCTGCCCGGCCGGTACCCGGATGCCCTCGGTGACCAGCTTGAAGTGGTGGATCAGCGACTCCATCGAGCCGCTCATGATCTTGGCGATGTGCTCCGGTGAGTTACCCAGTCCGTCCGGTCCGACTGTCAGATCAGCCGGCCAGGCGATCTTGCGGTCTTCCACCATGGTCGGGCCGGGCTGCAACTTGTCCAGGCACTGCTCGACGATCTTCACCGACTCCCACATCTCCTTGACGCGAATGATGTAGCGGCCGTAGGCATCACAACCGTCGGCCGTGATCACGTCGAACTCGTAGTTCTCATAGCCGCAGTAGGGTTCGCTACGGCGCAGGTCGTAGGGTAGGCCGGTGGACCGCAGACACGGTCCGGTGATTCCCAGGGCCATGCAGCCGGTCAGGTCCAGGAAGCCGACGCCTTCGGTGCGCGCCTTCCAGATGGCGCTCTCGTTGAGCAGGTTGCCCATGTCGCGCAGCGAGACCTTCAGCTTCACAAGGGCTTCGGCGATCTCGGTCTTCGCGTCGGGTGGCAGGTCCTGCGCGACGCCGCCGGGCCGGATGTAGGCGCTGTTCATCCGCAGCCCGGTGATCGACTCGAACAGCGTGAGGATGATCTCGCGACCCTGGAAGCCGACGAACATCGGCGTCATCGCGCCCAATTCCATGCCGCCGGTCGCCAGAGCGACCAGGTGCGAGGAGATCCGGTTGAGCTCCATCATCATCACCCGGATGACGTTGACGCGTTCCGGGATCTCGTCGGTGATCCCGAGCAGCTTCTCCACGCCGAGGCAAAAGGCGGTTTCATTGTGAAACGGTGCCAGGTAATCCATTCGGGTCACGAACGTCACGCCCTGCGTCCAGTACCGGTACTCGAGGTTTTTTTCGATTCCGGTGTGCAGGTAGCCGATTCCGCACCGGGCGTCGGTGACCGTCTCGCCCTCGATCTCCAGGATCAGCCGCAGCACGCCGTGGGTGGACGGGTGCTGGGGCCCCATGTTGACGACGATCCGTTCGCCGGGTTCGCCCTTGCGGGCCGCCTCAACGATCTTGTCCCAATCCTGGCCACCGACGGTGACCAAGGTCTCCGGGGCATCGCCGTGGCTCGTGCTGGTGGTCTCGCTCATCAGTTGTAGGACCTCCGCTCATCGGGCGGGGGAATCTGCGCGCCCTTGTACTCCACCGGGACGCCGCCGAGTGGATAGTCCTTGCGCTGCGGGTGCCCTTCCCAGTCGTCGGGCATCTCGATGCGGGTCAGTGAAGGGTGGCCGTCGAAGATGATGCCGAAGAAGTCGTAGGTCTCGCGCTCGTGCCAGTCGTTGGTCGGGTAGATCGTGAACAGCGAGGGGATGTGCGGATCACCGTCCGGCGCAGCCACTTCCAGTCGAACCCGACGCCCGTGGGTGATCGAGCTCAGCGGGTAAACCGCGTGCAGCTCGCGTCCGCTTTCGTCCGGGTAGTGCACGCCGTTGACGCCCAGGCACAACTCGAAGCGCAGCTGCGGGTCATCGCGTAGCCGGCGGGCGACCTGCGGCAGTAGCTCGCGGCGCACGTGCAGTGTCAGCTCGTCGCAGTAGACGACGACTTTCTCGACAGCGTCGGCGAATTCGACGCTGTCGTCGGCCTCCTTCAGGGCCTGCGCCAACCTGTCGACCAGCTCGTCGAAGTACCCGCCATAGGGGCGGGGACTGCCGTCGTCGATGGTGATCTGACGCACCAGCCGTCCGTAGCCGGACGTGTCACCGCTGCCGTGGACACCGAACATGCCGCGGCGAACGCCGATCACCTCGGGGTCGGATTGGTCGGCGCCAACCGGGGATCCGCCCACCTCACTGGCGGCGCGTTTGGGGTCGTGTTCGGGCGAACTCATCGCAATAGCCCCTGCATCTCGATCGTCGGCCTGACGGCAAGGGCCGCCTGCTCGGCCTCGGCGATGGCCTGCTCGCGGTTGACGCCCAACGGCATCTCCTGAATCTTGTCGTGCAGCTTGAGGATTGCGTACAGCAACATCTCCGGGCGCGGCGGGCAGCCGGGCAGGTAGATATCCACCGGCACGACGTGGTCGACGCCCTGCAAAATTGCGTAGTTGTTGAACATGCCGCCCGACGACGCGCATACGCCCATGGCCAGTACCCATTTGGGCTCAGCCATCTGGTCGTAGATCTGACGCAGTACCGGTGCCATCTTCTGGCTGACGCGGCCGGCCACGATCATCAGGTCGGCCTGCCGGGGCGTCGCTGAGAACCTCTCCATGCCAAAGCGTGCGATGTCGAATCGCGGTCCGGCAGTTGCCATCATCTCGATGGCGCAGCAGGCCAATCCGAATGTGGCCGGCCACAAGGAGTTCTTGCGAAAGTAACCCGCCAGATGCTCGACGGTCGTCAGCAAGAAACCGCTCGGTACCTTCTCTTCTAGGCCCACGCGTCTTACCTCAATCCCAAGTCAGGCCGCCGCGGCGCCATACGTACGCGTAGGCGACTAAGACGGTGAGCATGAACACCACCATTTCGATCAGCGCGAACATCCCGAGCTGGTCGTAGCTGACAGCCCACGGGTACAGGAACACGATCTCGATGTCGAAGACGATGAACAACATCGCCGTCAGGTAATACTTCACCGGAAACCGCTGCCCACTGCCGGCGTGCGGCGCGTTGGCGGGCTGGTCACTGGGCTCGATGCCGCACTCGTAGGCCTCCAGCTTCGCCCGGTTGTAGCGGGACGGGCCGGTGATTTGGGCGATCGCGACCGAGCCGAGCGCAAAGGCGGCGGCGATTCCTCCGAGTACGAGGATGGGTAGGTAGAGATTCATCCCGCGAAGACGCTCCCTCATTGTGGTCTGTGGGCTGGACTGTGAGCGCAACCACAGCCTAGCGACCGTGTGTAGTCCCGCGCTCAGCAGTCTAGATGTGACCTCAACCACAGCCGGTCGGGTGGTCGGCCCGTCGCCGCATGCAGCATCCCACGGACCATCCGCGATCGACGAATCACCAAGGGCTTAAAGTCATTTCGCTGGTAAGAGAGACTTGGAAGACGACGCTGTCCAGCGCCGCCTGGCGGCCGGGCGTTGCGGTGTGCGGATCCGGCTGAGCGGCTACTGGACCGGAGCGCGCAGCAACTCGAGCACGGTCCGGCTGAGCCGAATCGGGTCGATCGGGTGGGGGACCGCACCCTCGGCGCGTGACCAGTTGGCCAGCCAGGCGTCGTCGCGCCGGCCGGTCAGCACCACGATCGGCGGCCCTTGGTCGATTTCGTCTTTGAGCTGCTTGGCGATACCCATGCCGCCTTCGGGGGTTGCCTCCCCGTCCAGAATCGCCAGATCGATGCCTCCGGCGTCCACCTGCTGGATGACCACCGGGCCGGTGGCGACCTCGATATAGCTCAGCTCGGGCAGGTCCGGATGCACCCGTTTGCCCAACGCCAGCATGACGTCCTGTCGGGTCTTGGCGTTGTCGCTGTACACGAGGATCCGCAATGGGCTGGCGTCAGACACGGTCCAGATGCTACTGCCCGGCGATATCTACCGTGGCGCGCGGACGAAGTACGCGTCGGCCGAAGCGGTCGCCGTCTTGGCCATCACGCCCAGGCGATTCCAGCCCAAGCCGAACTGGGCCCGGTCGACCTCGGTTTTCGCCGATACCCGCACCGAGCCGTCGTCGAGCACGGTGACTTGCACCGGCAGCGGCACCGGGGCGGTGACTCCTTTGATGGTGAACGTGGCGCGTAAATCGGCGGCGTTGCCGGTAGCCGGCTCCACGGCGGTGACCACGACGCTGATCTCCGGGTAACGCTCCACGTCGAAGAAGTCCGCCGACCGCAGGTGCTTGTCTCGTTTACCGATTCCGGTCTTCAACGACGCCGTGCGGATGTCGAGGCGGCCGAAGATGGCACCCTTGCCGGTGATCTGGCCGTCACCGCTGAAGTCGGTGAACCGGCCTTTGACGCTGATCAAGCCCCACATGTTCCTGTTTTTGACGCTGACCGTCGACCGATCCGGATCGAGGTTCCACACCCCGGCGGTGTCGGGATCGTTCAGCAGTGTTTCGACGGTGGTCATCGGCGCCGCTCCTCCTCATCGCTTGGCTCTGCATCGTCGCCGGCGCTCGTCATCGGCGCCACTCCTCCTCATCGCTTCGCTCTGCATCGTCGCCGGCGCGGGTCATTGGTCACCTCCGTGGCCGTCTAGCTCAGTAGCGGCGCGATCTCGGCTGGGTCGAAGTACTCGTCGATACGGCTGATCAGGCCGTTGACACCCAACTTAATCACGATGCACACCCGCAGGGCGATCGCTGCGCCGTTGCGGCCGGTGGCGTGCAGGATGTGCTGCTGGACGAAGCCGTCGGCGAAC
This sequence comes from Mycobacterium sp., assembly GCA_035642975.1. Lineage (GTDB taxonomy): Bacteria > Actinomycetota > Actinomycetes > Mycobacteriales > Mycobacteriaceae > Mycobacterium. Next base: position 1,540 of record DASQRI010000696.1, on the reverse strand, counting down.
AGCTGCCGGTCCAGAATCTCGTAGCTGCGCTGCGCGGTGACGTCGATGAACCAGCGCAGGACCTTCACCGCCCGCGCCTTGTCGTCGTCGCGGCGCGCGCCAGCCCGCCACACCGCGATGTCGTCGCTGAACAGGTCGGTGAGCGTGGTTTCATCGCTTCGCTCGATCGCCGCGAACAGCTGATCGGCCAGATCGGTGATGACGTGCTGACTGGGGCCGGAGTCGGAAGCGGGCATCTGGTGTCCCTCTATTCGGCCTGGTATCCGGGGTGTGCGACCGACAGACGGCGGCCGACCAGCGCCCGCAGAGCCGATTGCACCTGGCCGTCGGGCCCATCCAGCTCGCCGGCCCGAATGGCGGCGGCCAGCTGTGCTTCGTCGTCGCAGCCGACGCGGACCAGGGCAGCGGTGACGTCATCGACTGAGTCGTCGAGTAGTTCACGCTCGACGATGCGCAGCGCGTTGGCCGCGACCCGGGCATGGAAATTGACCTGGCCGGCGGTGCACTCTCGGACGTCGGTCTCGAGAAATTCTGCGACCGCCGCGACCAGTTCAGCCGCGGTCGGGCGGCCGTGCCCGGACGTCATCAGGACGCGGGTGCCTCGGGACCGCGATCCACACCGGTGCGCAGCTTCACCGACGCTGAGTAAGCGAGCGTGCGGAATCGCAACACCGGGTCGTCGGAGGGTTCGATGCCGTCAGTGACCCGCATGGGGTCGAATACGACGATGTCGCCGCCATGCTCGCGTTCCGTGTCGACAGCGGTGACGTCGAGGGTGCCGACGCTGACGGTTTGGGAGCTGCGCCAAGGTTTGGACGGGTCGACCGTCGAGTCACCGTCCGCGGCGATCTGAACCTGGTAGTCGAACCGGACCGGCTGGGACGCAAGACGCTCGTCGAGTTCGTCGAGCAAGAAGTTCGCGCCCTTCGTCTTCGCGACCTCGGGCGAGAGAAACGCTTCGCCTGCTGCCGGCAGCAAGTGGTAGCGAACGAAGCGCGCGCTGCCGTCGGCGGCGACCCAGCGGAAGGCGTGCAGCCCGTGGTACGCGACGGTGCCGTAGCTGGCCGGCACCTTGTTCGCCTCCTTCAGTACGGGCAACACGGTCAAGAAGCGCGGGTGGGTGGCGACGTAGCCGGCCAGGCGCAGCGGAGCGCTGATGCCGGGGCGCATCGCGCCCAGCAGCGAGATGAAGCCGTCGGGTGTGCTGGCCGGGAACAGCTTGGCGGTCTGCGTCGACACGTCGGTGGTCGACCCGTCCGGCAGCGTGAACTTCACCGCCACCCCGCGCACGCCCGGAGCATTGTCTGGCTGCTTCGGATTGCCCGAGCCGTTGGAAAATCGGATCAGCGCGGGCACGGTCGAACCGTTGAGGTGGGCTGCGCGGGAGAGCTGGCCGGCATCGGGGGCCGCGGTGAAGCTGCCGCGGTACAGCTTTCCTTTGGCGTGCAGCGCCCGGTAGCCCGGTTGTGCTCCGCCGGCGCGGCGGATTGCGTCCATTGCCTGATCAGGAGTAATCACAGCGGAATCCTAGGCTCTCAAC
>DASQRI010000695.1:0-7217 GCA_035642975.1 Mycobacterium sp. | reverse complement strand
TGCTCGACCAGCAGCACCTGCGGGTGATTCAGACGTTCGTGCGTGACCTGCCGGTCGACACCTCGGTCGACACCGTCGAGCGCGCGGAGCGCTTCCTCGCCCAGCAGTCGGCCACGCTGCGGCCCGACCAGTTGGAGAAGGTGGCGAACCGGTGTGCGGTGATGATCAATCCCGACGGGAAGTTCTCCGACATCGACCGCGCCCGTCATCGCGGCTTCACCTGGTCGTCGCAGCGGCCCGACGGGTTGAGCATGGGCAAGCTGGTCGCTTCCCCGGAGCTGCGCGCCAACCTCGACGCCTGGCTGGCCCGGTTCGCCGCACCGGGCATGTGCAATCCCGATGACCAAAACCCCTGTATCACAGGCGAACCCGCCGAGGATCTCGCCGGCAGGGATGCGCGCAGCCACGCTCAACGTCAACACGATGCGCTCAATGCATTGGTTCGCGGCCAATTGGGTGACCCGAAACTCGGGGTGCACAACGGACTACCGGTGACCGTCATCGTCTCGACCACGCTGCAAGAACTCAGCACAGCCGCCGGGCAGGCCGTGACAGGCGGCGGCACACTGCTGCCGATGCGCGACCTCATCCGGATGGCCGGCCACGCCTACCACTACCTGGCGGTGTTCGACGAGCACCGAAGTCGTCCATTGTATTTGGGCCGTTCCCGTCGAATAGCCTCAGCAGACCAACGCGTGGTGCTCTACGCCAAGGATCGGGGCTGTACAGCGCCGGGCTGCGACGTGCCGGCGTACTGGACCGAAGTGCACCACGACGACGACTGGGCCCACGGCGGCCGGACCGATATCGACAAGTTGACGCTGGCCTGCAAACCGGACCACAAGCTCGCCGATAAAGGCTGGCGGACAGTCAAATCCGGCAACGGCGAGACCCAGTGGATCCCGCCACCGCATCTCGACCATGGCCAGGCCAGGACCAACGACTATCATCACCCGGAACGGATTTTCGACGACGAGCAGTCGAGCGGCTCACCGCCATCGGCGCAGGCAGGGGCGCATTCACCCAATTCGTAACCGTGCGTTCAGCTGGCAGAAGTTTGCCAAACGCGCGCGAACTGAGAGCGTCCTGTGATAACCACCAACAGTGCCTGACGTATTGATCAGCTTCACGAAAGGAATCGGATGACGATCTTCACACGGGGCTTGGCTGCCGGCGCGGTGTTCGCCGGTCTCGCTCTCGTTCTGGCTCCCACGTCCGCCGCGGACCCGCTGAACGGCCACTACATCGAGACCGAGACCTTCCCAGACGGTCATCAAGCGCACAGCGACTGGCAGATCACTCCCTGCGGTGACGGGTGCGTGAACATCGCCGAATTGGGTCAGGCGAACCTGGTGAACGGGCAATGGGTAATGGACACCAAAGGCGGCGTGAGCTGTGAGGAAGGTGGCGATGTTCCGCACGCCATCTCGCTGCACTACTCGTGGGACCCCAACACCTTGGCCGGCACGGTCCAGATCACCAACAACATCCAAGCCTGCGGCAACCCGCAGGGCTACCAAGAGACCAACCAGATGAAGCTGGTGCCGGCCCCGTAAGCCAGGAGTTGCAGCGGCGTTAGGCGTCGATCACCACACGGCCGCCGGTGGCGCGCGAGACGCACACCAGCATCTCGCCGTCGGGTTCTGCGGTGCGACCTCGACGGTCAACGTGCCCGCTGAGCACCTTGACCTTGCAGGTCCCGCAGAAACCCTGGCGGCAGGAATGTGCCGTCGTCGGATCATCATCGAGCATGACGTCGAGCGCCGACCGGCGGGCGGGAACGTCGAGCACTCGCTGTGAACGCGCGAGTTCCAGCTCGAACGGGACCCCGTCGACGACCGGGGGCGGGCTGAACCGCTCGTAGTGCAGCGGCGCGTTCGCGTGCTCGTTGCGGGCGGTGCGCACCGATTCCAGCATCGCAGTCGGCCCGCACACGTAGACCGCCGTCGTGGGTCCGGCGCCGACGAGCAAATCGTCGGCGGTGGCGAATCCGCCACGTTCGTCGTCGGCCCACACGCTGACCCGATCAGGCGCCACCGACACCACCTCGTCGAGCAGCGGCATGTATTCGCGGCTGCGGCCGGCATAGATTGCCCGCCAATTCATTCCGCGCTGCTGCGCTGCCCGGATCATCGGCAGGATGGGCGTCACTCCGATTCCGCCGATCACGAAAAGCACGTCGTGCTCGTGGCCGCCGAGATAGAACGCGTTGCGCGGACCTTCGAACACCAGCGAGTCGCCGACGTCGAAACCATCGTGCATCTCGATCGAGCCGCCGCCGCCATCAGCGATCTGACGTATTGCGATCCGGTAGTCGGTCCGCCGCCCGGGCGGCCCGCACAGTGAGTACTGACGACGACGGCCGGAGGGCAGCTGAACGTCGATGTGGCAGCCCGGCGTCCACGACGGAAGCAAGCCGCCGTCCGGGTCGGCGAAGGTCAACCCGACGACGTCCGGGCTGAGGAGTTCGCGCTTCGTGACGATCGCGGTGTGCGTCCGCTCCACCGGCACCACCTGGGACGGTTTCCATCGGGTCGCCGAAGCGAACCCGCCGAGGACGACGCCCAGGCCCCACAGTGCCGTGTAGAGCCGGTCTCGCTTACGGCGTCCGTAGATGTCGGCCGGTCGACTGGACCAGATGCTGTGCGCCACAACGACCTTACGAGGGCCTGATGTCGTAGCGGGCCAACAGCCGGATCAGCGAAGGGCTGATCCGGCGCATCGCATAGCCGACCCGGGATTCGGCCGCGATCGGTAGCACCGGCGGCCCGCTCTTGACGGCCTTGACGATCGCCTTGGCGGTGGCTTCCGGCGTGTAGTTGCGACGCCGGTAGGTGGCGTCGGCCCGGGTTCTGGCGCGTTCCTGGGCATCGGCGGTCATCCCCGCGTACACCGTGCTTTTGGCGATGTTCGTGTTGACGAACCCCGGGCACACCGCGGTGACGGTGATGCCGTCATCGGCCAGATCGGCGCGCAGAGATTCGCTGAACGCCAACACCGCGGCCTTGGTTGTGCCATAGGCGATCATCGACTTCGACGGGAGGAACGCCGCGGCCGACGACACGTTGATGATGGTGCCGCCTTCGCCGCGGTCGACCATCTGCGTTGCGAATGCCCGGCTTCCGTTCAGCACGCCGCGCAGGTTGACCGCCAAGATGTTGTCCCAATGTGCCGGTGTGGTTTCCAGAAAACGGCCCGCCATCCCGATGCCGGCGTTGTTCACCAGGATGTCGACCACGCCGTGCTCGTTGTTGACTTGTGCGGCAAGGTCATTGATCGCTGTCTCGTCGCCGACGTCGGCCTGGTAGACCGCCGCACCCGCACCGGCGTCCCGGACGGCCGCGGCGGTTTCCTCGGCCGCGGCGACATCGCGGTCGACGATCACGACGGTGTCGGCACCTTGACGGGCCAACTCGACGGCGGTGGCGCGGCCGATTCCGGCACCCGCCCCGGTGACCAACGCGAGTTTGCCCCGCACCTCACGCCGCCCGGTGCGCACCACGGCCGCACTCGACGACGCCGCACCGTCGACGGCACGGTCGATCCACTCGCGGGTCAGCCGCGCGATGACATCGGGGCGCGAGGTCACCACCCAATGCCCACCCTCGATCGGAACCACCCTGCTGCCCAATGGGATTGAACCGGTGAACCGCTGCAGTGCGGGCGTGACGAAAATGTCCTTGCGGGGCACCAGCACCTGGACCGCAACGGTGGTCTCGGGCAGCTCCGCGCCAGGCGCGAGAAAGGGCGCAGGCATGTTGGCCCGGTACAGGTTGAGCCCGTTGACGTAGTCGGCGGTCGACCGCGCCACCTCGCGGGATTGGGTCCGGGTGCTCGTCTGCCCGATACGCTCAAAGGCCTCAACGACTTTCACGCCCAGCCCGGAACGAAACATCAGCTCGGGCAACCCGGGGCACAGGAAGTACCAGATGTAGCCGGACGCCAGCAACTGCCGGACCACGTCGAGCAGGCCGCGGGGACCGCGCGCCGAACGCAAGAACTTGCCCGCGTAGTTCAGGTGCGGCCCCGAGATCGAAGTCAGTGAGGCGACTTTGCCCGCCACTGTCTTGTCGGTGACCACCGCCCATGCCTGAATCGAACCCCAATCGTGAGCCAGCAAGTGCACCTTGTCCACACCGAGGCTGTCGATCACGGCCGCCACGTCGGAGATCAATTGCGGAAACCGGTACCCTGAGCGGCTATTCGGGCGTGCGGATTCGCCGGCCCCACGCACGTCGTAGGCGACCACGTTGTAGTTGTCACCCAGCTGCGCGGCTACACCGTCCCACACGTGGTGGTTGTCCGGGTAACCGTGGATCGCCAACACAGTCGGCCGCTGCCGGTCGATCTCGGTGTAGGCGTGCACTGCCAGAGTGACGCCGTCCGAGGCGGTCACGGTGGTGCGGGTCATCGGATCCTCTGGGCTCAGTGCGAGGCGCGCGCGGCGGGCGACACAGCGAGATAGTCGACCGCCCGCTCAACACCACCCAGCTGCGACGGATGGAAACTCGGCAAGTAATACGCGCCGATGACCCGCACGAACTTCAGCGGGCCTGGCACCAGGCCGCGGCGCGCCGCGTTGAAGTAGTCCCGCCACCGGGGTTTGGCCTCGGGCGACAGGTGCGGGTCTACCGAGAACATGAACCGGACCCCGCGCACCCACATCAGCAGCATCATCGGCGTCACCACCAACTGGGTGCGCACCTGCCGCCAGTACCCGGCGCGCAGATGCTTCATCACGTCGAAGGCGACAGCCTTGTGCTCGACCTCTTCGGCGCCATGCCAGCGGAGCATGTCCAGCATCACCGGGTCGGTACCGATCAGGTCATGCCGGGGACTGTCGAGGATCCACTCGCCCAGGATCGCGGTGTAATGCTCGATCGCCGCCACGATCGACACCTGCTCGAGCAACCAGCTGTGCCGCCGTCGCAGACTCCACCGGGGCCGGTCGCCAATCAGCTTGCCAAACAGCCAACCGATCTGGTCGGTGAACGGTGTCAGGTCGACGTCGTTGGCGGCGAAGTAGTCCAGCACCCCCGAATGCGCTTGGGAATGCATGGCCTCCTGGCCGATGAATCCCTGCACGTCGAGCCGCAGTTGGTCGTCCTTGATCAGCGGCAGGGTCTGCTTGAACACGTCGACGAAGAACTCTTCGCCGGCCGGCAGCAGCAGGTGCAGCACGTTGAGGACGTGGGTGGTGAACGTCTCACCCGGCACGTAATGGAACGGCAGCTTCGCCCAGTCGAACTCGACGTCGCGCGCCTCGAGGACCAGTCGTTCGTGATCGGCAGACACCCCGCGACCTGGTACGTGCGGACCGACAGCCTCGTCGTTGACCGTGAACATTGTGCAGCAGCATACCCGGTACCCCCGGTATCGGGAGTCCCCGTGGTCAGACGGGCGCCGCTCCTCGCAAGTGCTCGAAGATCAACGACGTCTGCGTACCTGCCACGTCGGTGTCGGCGTTGAGATTTTCGACGACGAACGCCCGCAGATCCTCGGTATCGCGTGCAGCGACGTGCAGGATGAAGTCGTCGGCACCGGCCAGGAAGTAGACGTCCATCACCTGGGGTCTGCGGCGAATCTGCTGGATGAAGTCGCGAATCTTGCCGCGGGCGCCTGCCTGCAGGCTGACCGAGATCATCGCCTGCAGCGGCAATCCAACCGCGACGGGGTCGATGTCGGCGTAGAACCCACGGATGACGCCCGCGTCCAGCAACCGCCGGACCCGACCGTGACAGGTCGACGCGGCGATGTCGAGTTCGTCGGCCAGTGCGCTGTTGGTGATGCGGGCGTCGGCGTGCAGCAGGCTCAGAATTCTGCGGTCCACGTCGTCGAGGTTGGCGGGGTGAAGATCCTTCGGCGACACACCAGTATCGACCGAATACTTCGTGATTTGTTCGGGCATTGCCGAATTCTACAGGCGTGTCTTCGGCATCTTTGCCATGCTGTCGAACTTTCTTCACAATTGCGGGTATGCATGTTGGCATTCCGACCGAAACCAAGAACAACGAGTTCCGGGTGGCGATTACGCCGTCCGGCGTCGCGGAGTTGACCCGCCGCGGCCACGAGGTTTTGATCCAGGCCGGCGCCGGTGCGGGCTCGGCGATCGCGGACAGCGATTTCAAGGCGGCGGGCGCGGAGCTGATCGACACCGCTGAGGACGTGTGGGCCGAGGCCGACCTGGTGCTCAAGGTCAAAGAGCCGATGCCGATCGAGTACTCGCGAATGCGGCGCGGCCAGACCCTGTTCACCTACCTGCACCTGGCCGCCTCGCAAGCCTGCACCGAGGCGCTGCTGGCGTCGGGCACCACGTCGATCGCCTACGAGACCGTGCAGACCGCCGACGGGGCTCTGCCGTTGCTGGCTCCGATGAGCGAGGTGGCCGGGCGGCTGTCCGCGCAGGTCGGCGCCTATCACCTGATGCGCACCCACGGCGGTCGCGGCGTGCTGATGGGCGGCGTGCCGGGTGTCGAGCCGGCCAAGGTCGTCGTCATCGGCGGTGGCACGGCCGGCTATAACGCCGCTCGCGTAGCCGATGGAATGGGTGCCACGGTCACGGTGCTCGACGTGAACATCAACAGGCTGCGCGAGCTCGACACTATGTTCGGCGGCCATGTGCAGACGCGCTACTCGACCGCTTTGGAGCTCGAGGACGCCGTCAAACATGCCGACCTGGTGATCGGCGCGGTGCTGTTGCCGGGCGCCAAGGCGCCCACCTTGGTGTCGAACTCCCTTGTGGCGCACATGAAGCCGGGCGCGGTGTTGGTGGACATCGCCATCGACCAGGGTGGCTGCTTCGAGGACTCACATCCGACCACCCACGACGACCCGACGTTCGCCGTGCACGACACGCTGTTTTACTGCGTGGCCAACATGCCCGCGTCGGTGCCCAAAACGTCGACGTTCGCGTTGACCAACGCCACCATGCCCTACCTGATCGAACTCGCCGACCGCGGCTGGCAAGAGACCTGCCGGTCCAATCCCGCGCTTGCCAAGGGGCTTTCGACGCATGACGGTGCGCTGCTGTGCCAGCGGGTGGCCGCCGACCTGGCGCTGCCGTTCACCGATCCGGCGCTAATCTTGACCTGACGCGCCCTGCGACGATGCGGGCCGGTACGGGCCGAGGAGGAGCAGGGCCATCAAACGCGCCCTGCGACGATGCGGGCCGGTACGGGCCGAGGAGGAGCAGGGCCATCAAACGGGGTGGATTCGTG
>DASQRI010000694.1:0-2222 GCA_035642975.1 Mycobacterium sp. | reverse complement strand
GACGAGAACATGAACGACGTGCCCGTCGGCGAGGTCGGTGAAATCGTCTACCGCGCACCCACATTGATGAGCGGCTACTGGAACAACCCGGAGGCGACCGCCGAGGCCTTCGCCGGCGGCTGGTTCCACTCCGGGGACCTGGTGCGGATGGATCAGGACGGTTACGTCTGGGTGGTCGACCGGAAGAAGGACATGATCATCTCCGGCGGGGAGAACATCTACTGCGCGGAGGTGGAGAATGTCCTGGCCGGTCACCCCGACATCGTCGAGGTCGCCGTCATCGGCCGGCCACACGAGAAATGGGGCGAGGTGCCGATCGCGGTTGCGGCGGTAACGCAGGACAACCTGCGCCTCGAAGACCTCGACGAGTTTCTCAATGAGCGCCTCGCGCGCTACAAGCATCCGAAGGGCCTGGAGATCGTCGATGCGCTGCCGCGCAACCCCGCCGGCAAGGTGCTGAAGACCGAATTGCGGACCCGCTACGGGGTCTCGACTGGGGCTCCGAATGGCCCTCAAAGCGCTTACGCGTCAACGGATCCAACGAGGGATGGGTGAAGCTGACATAACGAAAAACCCGCAGGTCAAATTGACGAAAGGCTAATAACGCGGATGCTATGCAAGCCCACGACGCCATCGGGTACAGTCCTGTGGTCTGCCTTACTACCTGCGAGTAGGGAGACGGAGGTCACACACCTAGGGACGGGGCAAGGAGGAGGCGTGCGACACGATCAGCCACGACGCCCCGAGGCGCGCGGTTGCCCCGTGGGGGGGCTTCGATGACCACGACGCAGCCACGAATCACCGATGCCGTCCGCGACCGGCTACGTCCGGGGCTGGTCCTCGTCGGCGGCTTCTTCCGAATGTGCGTGCTGACCGGAAAAGCGTTGTTCCGGCCGCCGTTTCAGTGGCGCGAGTTCATCCTGCAGTGCTGGTTCATCATCAGGGTCGCGATTCTGCCGACCATGGCGGTCTCGGTGCCGGTGACGGTGCTTTTCATCTTCACGTTCAACATCCTGCTGATCCAGGTCGGCGCCGCCGACATCTCGGGGGCGGGCGCGGGCATCGCTGTGGTCACCCAGATCGGCCCGATTGTGACTGTGCTGGTTGTTGCAGGCGCGGCGGCAACGGCCATCTGCGCCGACCTGGGTGCGCGCACCATCCGTGAGGAGATCGACGCGATGGAGGTGCTCGGCATCGACCCCATCCACCGATTGGTGGTGCCCCGGGTTCTGGCCTGCGCCCTGGTCGCGATGCTGCTCAACGGCCTGGTGAGCATGGTGGGACTGGTCGGCGGCTTCCTTTTCGGCGTCTACCTGCAGAACGTGTCCGGCGGTGCCTACCTCGCCACGCTGACCCAGCTCACGGGGCTGCCCGAAGTGGTCATCGCGACGGTCAAGGCGTTGACCTTCGGTCTCATCGCGGGCCTGGTCGGGTGTTATCGGGGGCTGACGGTGCGCGGCGGTTCGAAGGGTCTGGGCACCGCCGTCAACGAGACCGTGGTGCTGTGCGTGGTGGGGCTGTACGCGGTCAACGTTGTGCTGACCACCATCGGTGTCAAGTTCGGAACGGGGGCCCTGGGATGACGACGGTCCGAGTACTGCGCGGCCGCTTCCCGCGGGTATCCGCCACCCTTGGTCGCTACGGTGGCGCCGCGACCCGACCCCTTGACGAAGCGGGAAAGCTGGGCTGGTTCGCGATCCTCGGCGGTCGCGACATGGGATGGGCGCTGACCCGTTACCGCAGGGAAATCGTGCGGCTGATCGCCGAGGTCGGTATGGGTACCGGCGCCATGGCCGTCGTCGGCGGCACCGCGGTGATCATCGCGTTCGTGACGCTGTCGTCCGGCTCGCTGGTTGCCATTCAGGGTCTCTCGTCACTGGGCCACGTCGGACTCCAGACGCTGCTCGGGTTTGTCGCCGCATTGATCAACGTGCGTCTGGTTGCCCCCGTCGTTTCCGGTGTCGTGCTGGCGGCCACGGTGGGCGCCGGCGCTACCGCCGAATTGGGCGCCATGCGAATCAGCGAGGAGATCGACGCATTGGAAGTGATGGGCGTCAAGTCGATGGCCTACCTGGTCTCGACCCGGGCGCTGGCCGGGCTGGTGGTGATCATCCCGCTCTACTCGTTGGGATTGATCATGTCGTTCCTGTCGCCGCAAATCATCACGACGGTGGTGTATGGACAGGCTTCCGGCACCTACGAGCATTATTTCCGGACCTTCC
>DASQRI010000693.1:0-5500 GCA_035642975.1 Mycobacterium sp. | reverse complement strand
CGGTGTCAGCCGGTCGCGCTCGCTGCCGATGACCAGCGTCGGGACGGTCAGACCCGCAAGATTGATATGGCGACGCCCCATCGCGTCGACCAGCGCCTTGCCGCAGCCGCCGCGTCCCGCCGGCGAGGTGGAGTTGAACAGTTCGTAGATCAATGCCCCGACGGCGCGGTCGGCGTCCGAGCCGACCGCAAGCATCGAGATCATTTCGCGGCTGGCGCGCCGTACGGCAGGTGGCACCGTGAACGAACCAAAGATGTTCACCACGGCGCGCCCACCCAACACCCGCACCGCCGAGAACGGCGCGGGCACCGGCAGCAGCCTCACCTCGCGCAGCAGATCACCGGTGGTGGCGTTGATCAGCGCGACGGCATCCGCGCGTGCTTCGACCTTGTGACGGTAACGGTCCGACCAGGCGGCGATGGCCATGCCGCCCATCGAATGCCCTGCGATGACAGCGCGCTCGCCCGGCGCGAGGGTGGCTTCGAGCACGGCATCGACATCCGCCGCGAGGTGGCTGAGGCTGTATCCGCCGCGCCGGGGAATCCCGCTGCGTCCGTGACCGCGGTGGTCGAATGCGATTACCCGGTAATCGGTGGCCAGGTCGGCGAGTTGATAAGCCCACACCCTGATGGCGCAGGTGATGCCGTGGGCGAGCACGATCGGGTAGCCGTTCTCGGGCCCGAATACCTCGGTGTGCAGGCGGGTGCCGTCCGCGGAACGCACCTCCACGGTGCGGCTCGGCGGCAACGCCACCGGTAAGGAGCCCGGTGCGCGGGCCGATCGCAGAGAACTCATCGCCGCTCCCCTCCGATGCGGCGCCGTCGCCGCGCCCGGTGAGTGTATCCGAGCGGACTACGCCGGATGGCCCGAAAAATGGGCCCGACGACATTTTCTTCTCGGGAGCGGCCGCCCGTTGCTGCAGAGATCCCGTTTTGAAACTTCACGCCGGACAGCAGCCATAGACTCTCAATTATCAGGGCAATCGGGGATGAACCAAAGACGAGGAGCGGAGAAACCATGGCCACCATCGAAGCGGATGCAAAGGCGCCGGCACCGTTCGAACAGGACTTTGAACAGGACTTTGAGAAAGACCTAGCGGACACGCAGCAATACATCGACAGTCCGCGGTTCGACGGCATCACCCGCCTGTATTCCGCACGCCAGGTCGTAGAACAGCGCGGCACCATCCCCGTCGACCACACGGTGGCGCGCGAGGCGGCGCAGGCTTTCTACCCTCGCCTGCGCGAGCTGTTCGCCGCGCGCAAGAGCATCACCACCTTCGGCCCGTATTCGCCGGGTCAGGCCGTGACGATGAAGCGGATGGGCATCGAGGGCATCTACCTCGGCGGCTGGGCGACTTCGGCGAAGGGCTCGATCCACGAAGATCCCGGACCCGACCTGGCCAGCTATCCGCTGAGCCAGGTGCCCGACGAGGCCGCCGGCTTGGTTCGCGCGCTGCTGACCGCCGACCGCAATCAGCAATACCTGCGGCTGCGGATGAGCGATGAGCAACGCGAGAGGACACCGGCGGTCGATTACCGACCGTTCATCATCGCCGACGCCGACACCGGCCACGGCGGTGACCCGCACGTGCGCAACCTGATCAAGCGTTTCGTCGAGGCCGGCGTGCCGGGCTACCACATCGAGGATCAGCGCCCCGGCACCAAGAAGTGTGGGCATCAGGGCGGCAAGGTCCTGGTGCCCTCAGACGAACAGATCAAGCGCCTCAACACCGCCCGCTTCCAGCTCGACATCATGCGGGTACCGGGCATCATCGTCGCGCGCACCGATGCCGAGGCGGCCAACCTGCTCGACAGCCGCGCCGACGAGCGTGACCAGCCGTTCCTGCTGGGCACCACGAACCTGAAGATTCCGTCCTACAAGTCGTGCTTCCTCGCGATGGTGCGGCGCTTCTACGACGCCGGCTTCACCGAGCTCAACGGTCATCTGCTCTACGCCCTGCCGGACGGCGAGTACGCCGCTGCCGACGCCTGGCTGGAGCGCCAAGGCATCGCGGACCTGATCGCCAAGGCAGCCGCGGCGCCCGACCACGCACAGCATTCCGTCGACGCTGTCTTCGACGAGGTCGAGTCGAAGTTCGTCGACGCCTGGCAGGACGACGCCGGGCTGATGACCTACGGCGAAGCCGTGGCCGATCTGCTCGAATTCGTCGAGAGCGAAGGCGAACCGCGCAACATGAGCGTTGCCGATTGGCGCGAATTTGCCGAACGTGCGCCGCTGTACACCGCCCGCGAAAAGGCGAGGGAGCTGGGCGCCGACCCCGGATGGGACTGCGAGCGGGCTAAAACACCCGAGGGCTATTACCAGATCCGCGGCGGCATCCCGTATGCGATCGCCAAATCGCTTGCCGCAGCACCGTTCGCCGACATCCTGTGGATGGAGACCAAGACCGCGGATCTCGTCGACGCTCGTCAATTCGCCGACGCGATCCACGCCGAGTTCCCCGACCAAATGCTCGCCTACAACCTCTCGCCATCGTTCAACTGGGACACCACGGGTATGACCGACGACGAAATGCGGGCATTCCCTGAGGAACTCGGCAAGATGGGCTTCGTCTTCAACTTCATCACCTACGGCGGACACCAGATCGACGGCGTCGCCTCCGAAGAGTTCGCGACCGCGCTGCGGCAGGACGGCATGCTGGCGCTGGCGCGGTTGCAGCGCAAGATGCGCCTTGTCGAGTCGCCGTACCGGACGCCGCAAACCCTGGTCGGTGGGCCACGCAGCGATGCCGCGCTGGCCGCCTCTTCTGGTCGTACCGCGACGACCAAGGCCATGGGCGAGGGCTCCACCCAGCATCAGCACCTGGTGCAGACCGAGGTGCCCAAGAAGCTGTTGGAGGACTGGCTGGCGTTGTGGAGCGAGCACTACCAGATCGGCGAGAAGCTCTCCGTGCGACTACGTCCGCGGCGCGCCGGCTCCGACGTACTCGAGCTCGGCATCTACGGCGACGGAGAAGATCCGCTCGCCAACGCGGTCGTCGACCCGATCAAGGACCGGCACGGGCGCAACATCCTCACGGTGCGCGACCAGAACACGTTCGCCGAGAAGATGCGCAAGAAGAGGCTGATGGACGTCATCCACCTGTGGCTGATCCATCGGTTCAAGCCCGAGATCGTTTACTACGTCACGCCGACCGAGGACAACATCTATCAGACCGAGAAGATGAAGTCGCACGGCATCTTCAGCAACGTGTATCAGGAGGTCGGTGAGATCATCGTCGCCGACGTGAACCAGCAGCGGATCGATGAGCTGCTGGCGCCCGATCGCGAAGCGCTGAAGCGGCTGATCGCCAAGGAGGACTAGCCGGAGCCGACCAGCTCCGGATGGAATTTGGTTGCCATCCGGCGCATCCCGTCGCGCCAGTCGACCATGGTGACGTCAACCAGCTCGCGCAGCCGGGTCGAGTCGGTGGGGTTACCGCGCAGCGCCTGCTCGCTCTCCTGGAAGACCGGTTCCTTGCCCACCAGCGAGCCGAGGTAGCTGCACCAGTCCTGCAGACTGACGGTCTGCTCGCCACACCAGTTGACCGTGGTCGCTGGAACCGACGCCACCTCAAGCAATTTGGGGATGGTCGCGATGATGTCGTCCTCGTGGATCGGGTTGTAGCGGGCGGCCCCGCCGACCGGAACCGGGATCGGGATACCGCCGAGCATCATCTCCATGTGATAGAACGGCCAGCCTCCGTTGTCGCCGTACGGGACGTTGAGCCGGGCGATGGTGGTCGGCACGTCCAGCGCGCGGGCCATCGTCCGGGCGACTACCTCGCCGGCGATCTTGGAGATGGAATAGGTTGGGAACAAAGGCTTGTGGTTGTCGCCCAGGGCGGCTTGCTCGGTTCGTGGATCGTCGCCCGGTGGGTCGTAGACGGCACCTGAGGAGCACTGCAGGAACGCTCTTGCGTTGCGGCAGTGGGCCATCAGCAGACCGACCGACTCCGCATTGGCCGCGAGGTCTTTCTCCCAGTTCCCACTCTTGGCCACCGCCAAGTTGAGGACGTAATCAAAATCGGCGGGCAGGCTGTCAAACTCTCCCGCGGCCAGGTTGATCGTCTCGCACCGCACCCCGGCCTTCTCTAGCGCCTCGCGTGCCACCGCGTTGGTGAATCGGGCGATACCCCAGACTTCGTTGTCGGCCGCCAGGGCCTGGGCAATGGGACTGGCCACCTGGCCGGTCGGGCCGGTGATCAGAATCTTGGCGTTGCGCATCCGCTGATCGTATGCCCGGCGTCACACAGCGACGGGTTTGCGTCCGGCGAAACATCGACTAGTTTGGAACAAGAAAGTACACCGGTCGGTTTACATAGAGCGTTCGATGAAATTCTCCGACACCGCTAGGAGCCAATGCCATGTCAACAGTCCTCGTAACCGGAGCCAGCCGCGGGATCGGTCGCGCCGTCGCCAAGGAGTTCGCCCGGCGGGGACACCGGGTGGTGGCCACCGCACGTGATCCGCGCTCGCTGGCCGACCTCGACGTCAGTCAACGCCTGGCCCTCGACGTCACCGACGACGCCAGCGTGACCGCAGCCTTCGCGGCCGCGGGTGACGTCGACGTCGTCATCGTCAACCCCGCCGAGATCTTCTATGCCGCCGTCGAAGCCATTCCGTTGGCCGAATTGCAGCGCTTGTTCAACCTGAACACCGTCGGGGCGATCCGGGTGGCCCAAGCGGTGCTGCCGCAGATGCGCGTCCGTGGCGACGGCAAGCTGCTGTTCATGTCCAGCGTCGTCGGGCGCATCGTGTTACCGCCGGGTGCTGCGTATGCATCGACGAAGTGGGCGCTCGAGGCGCTCGTCGAAGCCCTCGCGATCGAGGTTGCCCCGTTCGGCGTGCAGGCGGCGCTACTCGAGCCCGGAGCGGTGAGTTCCGGCGCGCTCGACGACGTGACCACCTACACCCTGCCCGACGATCCCTACGCTCGAATCCTCGACGGCGGCGGCCCGCGCGACGGGATGATCACCCCCGAGCAAGTAGCAGCAGAGATCGCCGACGCCGCCGAGAAGCCGCAGCTGCCGCTGCGGATTCCGATTGGCGACCCGGCCCGCGCGCTGCTGGCAGCGCGACACGCGGCCCGCGACGACGTCCCGTTCGCACCGACCGGAAACTAGGGCCGATCGCAAGCTCGGCGCAGCCGGGCGCAGCGGGTCGGCCCCAAAGACTAGGGCCGCATCTCGTAGGCGCCGTCGTAGGCCCTGACCTGCTCCCAGACCCGGTCGAAGCGGGCTGCGTCGGCCACCGGCTTGCGCACCGCCGACATGGCCCAGTCCTGTTGCGCCGCGGTCGAACTCGGCTTTCCGTGCAGGGCGACGGCGTATTGGGAGAAGTCACGCACCTGCACGGCGAAGATCTGGTCCACCAGGTCGGCATCCAGCCCGATCAGGTCGGCCTGTTCGAGAATCAACTGGCCGTACACGATCAGCGTGAACAGGTGACCGACGACGAGCAGGAAGTCGAGGTCTTGCATCTGGTCGGCGTCCGGC
>DASQRI010000692.1:0-6426 GCA_035642975.1 Mycobacterium sp. | reverse complement strand
CAGCCGGTCGTAGTTCCTGACGGGCCCATCCCGCTGGACGGCTCTGTGCGACCAATAACCAGACTGATTACCATGACCGATCTGTTTCGCCTCGACGGAAAGGTCGCCGTGGTCACCGGCGGCGGGCGCGGCATCGGTGTGATGATCGCGCGCGGACTGCTGCAGGAGGGAGCGACGGTGTATCTGTCCAGCCGCAAAAAGGCCGCCGACGACATGGCGGGCATCGCCGTTTTTCTCGCCAGCCGGGCCAGTAGCTACATCACCGGTGCGGTGATCCCGGTGGACGGCGGCGCCAGCGTCATCCGCTGAGCCACGCCAACAGACACAAAAGCACCTTGCTATCGGCGTGTCGCGGAGCTTTTGCGTCTGCTCGGCTATTTCAGCTGCCGACTCAGGAACTCGAGCTGGTCGGCGATCACGCGTTCGAAGGCGTCGCCGACATAGATCTCGAAGTGGCCCTCGGGATAAAGCTTGACCTCACCGCGCGGCGCCATCGCCGCGTAACGACGGGTCGGTCCCGACGGTGCGACCGAGTCGGATTCGCACACGCAGAACAGGATCGGGCAGGGCACCTTCGCCGCGAGCCGACCCGGACGGTAGGGCAGGATCTTCACTCCGATCCGGGCGGCGACCTCGTTTCGCAGCGGCGTGCCGGTGGGCACCAGCTTCACAAAGCCGGGGTAGGCGTCGGGGGCGTTCATCAGCGCGACCTCGCCCGGGTGCCCCGCGGTCGGCACCATCACCGGCGACCCGCCCAGCCGGGCGGCGACCAGGTCGCGCATCGCCAACGCCGTGATGCGGGCACTGATCGGCGGGCTCAGCGTGCCCAGCGAGGCGACGCCATCGGTGAACGGGCATTGTGAAACAACCGCCGCGATGCCGGGCAGCCGGGCCGCGGTGGCGATCACATGGCCGCCGCTGAAAGACGTGCCCCACAAGCCAATTCGATCAGGATCGATGCCGGCCAAGGTGCGGGCGTAGGCCACCGCGACCGTCCAGTCCTGCAACTGCATCCGGATGTCGATCAGTTGGCGCGGCGCACCCTCGCTGTCGCCGAAGTTGCGGTAGTCGAACACCAGGCAGGCGTAACCGGCCGCGCAGAAGCGTTCGGCGTAGGCGTCCAGTCGCATGGTGCGCACCGCGCCCAGTCCGTGCGCCATCACCAGCAGCGGTGCGTCGCCGCTGCTCCCCGGCCGGTACAGCCACGCGCTGATCCGGTCGGCGCCGGAGTTGAACCAGACATCTTCACGCTGCATGCTCACGGCACTCATCCTGCATCAGGGCGGATGTGATACACCCGTGGCCATGACCCCGAGTGTGTTGCAGCAGGTATCTGCGCTGGTGGGGCCGAGTCATGTCAGCACCGATCCGGATGTGCTGGCCGGTCGCAGCGTCGACCACACCGGCCGCTACCACGGACGCGCGAGCGCCCTGGTGCGTCCGGGTTCGGCTGACGAAGTGGCCGAGGTTCTTCGGCTGTGCCGCGACGCCGGGGTGAATGTGACCATCCAGGGCGGTCGGACCTCGCTGGTGGCCGGCACCGTTCCCGAGCACGACGATGTCTTGCTGTCGACCGAGCGACTCTGCGCCATCAGCGATGTCGACACGACCGAGCGCCGCATCGAAGCCGGGGCGGGCGCCACTTTGGCCGCGGTGCAGCGCGCGGCGAGCGCAGCGGGTTTGGTGTTCGGTGTCGACCTGGCCGCGCGCGACACCGCGACCGTCGGCGGAATGGCCTCGACCAACGCCGGCGGGTTGCGCACCGTGCGCTACGGCAACATGGGCAACCAGGTCATCGGGCTGGACGTCGCGCTGCCCGACGGGTCGGTGGTACGCCGGCACAGTCGGGTGCGGGCCGACAACACCGGCTACGACCTGCCGGCGCTGTTCGTCGGCGCCGAGGGGACGCTGGGCGTGATCACCGCGCTCGATCTGCGCCTATATCCGGATCCGCCACATCGGGTGACCGCGGTATGCGGTTTCGAGGAGCTCGGCGCACTCGTCGACGCCGGCCGGCTGTTTCGTGACCTGGACGGCATCGCCGCCCTGGAAATGATCGACGGGAAAGCCGGAGCGCTGGCCGGTGAACATCTGGGTGCGGCCCCGCCGGTGCACGGCGACTGGCTGCTGCTGGTGGAACTGGCCTCCGATCAAGACCAAACCGAGCGGCTGGCCGACGCGCTGGACGGCGTGCGGACGTGCGGTGAACCGGCGGTAGGCGTCGATCTGGCTGCGCAGCAACGGCTTTGGCGAGTACGGGAGTCGGTGACCGAGGTAGTCGGGTTATTCGGGCCACCACTGAAGTTTGATGTGTCGCTGCCACTGTCGGCGGTCGCCGCATTCGCCCGTGGAGCCGACGCACTGCTGCATCGCCACGCACCCGACGCCATCGGCGTGCTGTTCGGCCACATCGGGGAGGGCAACCTGCACCTCAACGTGTTGCGCTGCGATGAGGAGCAGGAACGCGATTTGTACGCGGCGATGATGGAGCTGATCGCCGAGTGCGGCGGCAACGTCAGCTCCGAGCACGGGGTCGGCAGCCGCAAACGCCGCTACGTCGGCATGTCACGGTCCGCTGCCGATATCGCGGCGATGCGAACGTTGAAGACGGCGTTCGACCCGACCGGCTACCTCAATGCCGCGGTGCTGTTCGACTAGCCCGCCCTACGACGATGCGGGCCGCAGGCCCGAGGTCGGGGCACGCCCCCTCGCCGCGAGCGGCTGGGGGTACCCCCACCCGCTTGCGGGGGAAAGCAGGGCCATGAGTCAGCCGCCCTTGATTCCGACCGCATGGCGCAGTTGCGCCAAGAACTGGTCGGCGTCGTCGCTGCGGATCATGTAGTGCGAGAACGCTACTCGGATCGCGGTAGCCGCCTTGACTGCGGCGTTCGGTCCGGATATCAGTCGCTGCAGACCATCCCGCATCTGCGGGATGACGTTGGAGAACTGCCTGATGACGTGCTCAGGTTCGATATCCACCATGCGCACGCCGGTGTAGGAATGCTGGTAGTCGACGATAAACCGCAATGCGGCGTCGAGCTTGTCTGCACCTTTGAGGCCGGCTGTCGCCCGGCTCATACCGCTTTCGAACGTCACCCGTTCGTACTTGGAGAACGCCGCGAGCAGGTCCTCTTTGGAAGCGAACCAGCGGTAGAGCGTGGGCCTGGACACCCCAGCCTGAACGGCGACATCGGACAGGCTGAGCTTCCGCTTGCCGTTGCGGCCGAGAACCTCAGCAGTGGCCGCAAGGATCCGCTGCTGCGTCGAGGTGTCGCCTTCGATCGTCGAGGTCTGTTCCATACTCGAAACTTTACAAAATTAACCCGAAGTGTCACGCTGTTTTGGTGCCACTGGTACCTGACTACCTGAGCTTAGCCGGGCGGGCCCAGCGGTTGGCGGTCGATCGGGGCCGATTGTGAGCAAACCCAGGGCCGTCGTCATCACCGAGGCGTCGTCGCCCGTCGCGCTGGCGACTGCGGCGCGATTGGCCGTCGGCGGAGATCTGGTGTTGATGGGAACCCGTCACACCGACATCTGCGAACGACTCGCGACCCGGCTTCGAGACGATGGCCAAGCAGCTTTCACAGCTCACCTCGACCTGGCCGATCCGATTTCGGTGGACCGGTTCGTCAGCGCCGCCGACTACCTGATCGGCGCCGTCGACGTGTTGGTCAGTGCCGCCGGCCTCGCCGGCGGCTCCTGGGTGGGCGTGCAACACCTTGCGGCACAAATCATCCCGCCGATGATCGATACCGGCAGGGGTGATGTGGTGTTGATCAGCCCCGCGCTGGTCGGGGCGTCGCCGGCCGGTGCCCACCGGATGCTCGAAGCATTGCTAGCCGGTTTGGACGCCGAGTTCGTCGGCACCGGCGTCCGGGCCTCGATCGTTCGGTCGACGGGGCCGGTACCGGCGGACGACGTCGCATGTCTGATCGCCGGGGCGATCAGCGGGCCTGACCGGATGCACCTGCGCGTCGTCGACGTCATTCCACCGGTTCCCGCACCGACACTGGCGCAGGAGCATCGGGGTCGATGAGGCTCGACGTCGACCTCGACAAGTGCACCGGCCATGGCATTTGCGAATCCATCGCCGACGACGTCTTCGAATTGCAAGACGACGGCCTGGTGTTGATCCATCACGACCGGGCCGTCGAAACTGATCGAGATCGCCTGCAGCAGGACGTGATTCAATGCCCCGCCGCAGCCCTTCGGTTGGCGGACTAAGGCCCAGGCCGGCGGCGCACCAATACCGACTGCTGGATGGCGCCCACGGCTCCGGTCTCGTCGAACAGCGTGCCCACCGTGGTGCCGATGCCGTCGGGCCCGTAATTGGTCTCCGCCCGGATGCCGGTCCATTCGCCGTCGGGGACCCGGTGCACGTGCACCACGAGGTCGTTGTTCAAGAACGTCCACTTGGTGATGTCGAGTTTGGAGCCGATGCCGTTGGCACAGTCGGCGACCGCGAATAGCCGCTCCAACTGCGTCATTGACTCCCCGTCGACCAGGTTCGCCGTGGGTTTGATCCAGGACTCGCCCGGCCCGTCGTTGAGCGGCTTGGTCAGCCAGCGCCAGTCCAGGCTGTGCACATAGTTACGGTCGAAGTCCTTCGCAAGATCGCGGCTGCGGGCCTCGCTGAGCGGACGCGGCAGCGGTGCCGAGGCGTGCGCCAGGTCGGCGGTGTCGAGCTGCTGCAACCGCCAGCCGGTGGCCCGCGCTGTCGGGCGAGGCTGACCGTCGGGGCCCAGCGCGAGCGTCTCGGCGCTGATCAGCTCGATCTGCTTGCCGGGGCGTTCGACCTTCGAGCGGACCCACATGTCGCCGTCGGCAGGCACCGGTCCCAGCAGGTCGATGGCGACCCGGCTCAGTCGGGTGTCGTCACGGGCGGCGCAACGTTCGAGCGCGCGAACCAACAACGCCGACACCGGTGCGGCGTGCTGAATGGCCGCCGTCCACGTGCTCCTGACTAGGTCTGTGGCACAGAACTTTTCGCCCAACGGATCTGCTGCGTCAATCAGCTCGTAGTAGGAATCGGTCATCGTGCACCTTTCAGGGCAGGCCGGCGCCGGGAGTATCGACGATGACGGTGTCGACCCGGGAGAGTTGGGTGCCCACCAGCCGTTTGGGATAGGCGTCGGTGCTCGTCAGCATGAACAGTGTGCGGTTCTCGGGCCCGCCCAGCGTGCAGGCGATCGCGGCGCGATCGCCGACGTCAATGCGATGCGTCACCCGCCCCTTATTACCGCCGCCTTCGACGCGCTCGAATTGGTGCGCCAGCGTCATTGACGTCCACACCCCGCCGTCGGCGTCGAGGCAGATGCCGTCGGGCGGCCCGTCGAGACCGTCGGCGAAGACCCGTCGGTCGGACAATTCGCCGTCGTCGCCGATGCTGAATGCGGTCAGTCGCCGGCCGATCGACTCGGCGACGATCAGGGTCCGACGGTCGGCGGTGATGACCATGCCGTTGGGGAAGTCCAGGTCTTCTGCCACCACCCTCACGGTGTCGTCGGGATCCACCCGCAATACGGCGCCGCCGTGGAAAGCCTGCGAACCGATGTAGGCGCGCCCGACACTGTCGGTGACCATGTCGCCGAGGTCGGCCGGTGCCACACCGCTGAGATCGGCGATGGTGTCGACGTTTTCGCCGTCGTAGCGCAGTAGCCGACGGCTCTCGGTGGACACGATCAGCAGTGTGCCGTCCGGCCGGAATCCCAGGCCCGACGGGGCATGCCCGGGCAGTGGCAACGTGGTCAGCGAACCGCCCAGGGTAACAGTGTGCACGGCCGCGCCGAGCATGTCGGAGAACCACAGCAGGCCCTCGAACCAGCGCGGGCCTTCGCCGAAGCAGAAGCCGGTGGCCAGTGGCGTCAGCCCCTCAACGGTCGCCGTCATCGACCGCATCCAATTCTCGTGCGATCGCCGCGTGGTAGGCGTCGATCTTTGCGGGGTTGACTTGCTGGAACAAGGCGTCGGGGAGCGGAGCGTGCTGGTAGGCCTCGATCGTCATCGCGCGGGTGAACAACGTGATCTCCTCGCCCGGTCTGGTGAACTGGTATTGGACCGTGATGCGGCCCTCCATCCCGCCATCGCCGTCACGGTCATGACCAAGGCGCCCAACGGAAGTGAACGTCCACAGCCTTGGTCGCATGGCGATCGCCAGATGCCAGGTGAAAACTCGGTCGCCGTCCGGCCCGGACTCTTGCCAGGTGTCGCCGACCTTCAGTGGCAGCTCGTCGGGCAAGTCGGTGATGTGCGTGCTGCCCGGATAGGTCTTCGTCCAGTTCGCCGGATTGGTGACGAAGTCGTAGATGGTCTCGGACGGTCGGGCGAAGGCTGTTTCCGAACTCGTGGTCACGATGCCCAACTTCGTCGCTCCTTTGCGGCGGTAAAACCGACCCGGCCGGTCGCGCGGCTGGGTTTACAGATTAT
>DASQRI010000691.1:0-2241 GCA_035642975.1 Mycobacterium sp. | reverse complement strand
TCTGCTCAACGGCAGCGGTCAATCGTGGATTTATCGGGCTCCCCCCTCCAACCCAGCGGCGTCGGGCTCGTAAAACCCCGCAACTAGTGCGAGGGTGGGGGGATGAAGTCCCCGCCGAGACTGCCGGCCAGCTCCGCCGCTGTCCGGTTTGTGTTCGGCTAAATGTGGCGATCCACGAGCAGCTCCTCGCCGCGGTCGACGGCCGACGTGGGGTAGAGGCAGCTGATCGGCTATGCGAGGCGTGCGTGGTTCTCTTCGAGGTTGACGCTGCGGCGATTTCGCTCGTCTTCGACGGTGCGAGCAGCGGAACACTGGGATCCAGCGGCGCGTCTGCGCGGGCGTACGACGAACTGCAGTTCACCCTCGGGGAGGGGCCGTGCCTGGACTCGGTCAGTCGGCGGATGCCGATTCTGGTCATCGACCTCGCCGATTCTGATGAGGCTCGTTGGCCCGCGTATGGGCCCGCCATGCTGGCACACCGTATTAGAGGGGTCTTTGCGGTACCCGTCGTCGTGGCCGGCGAATTCGTGGGCGCCCTCGATCTCTTCTGCGCGCAGCCGGGTCCACTGCCGGGCGATGCCCTAACCGGGGCGGTCGCCGCCGCGGAGCTCGCAGCCATCCCGCTGCTGGACCTGCTGGACGGCGATCTGCAGGCCGCCGTCACCGATCCCCGTAGCAATGCCTGGGCCGAACTCAACACGCTCAGCCGCGCAGAGGTCAGCCAGGCCATCGGCATGCTGGTCGCCCAGCTGGAGGTTGAGCCGGCCGAGGCCTTGGTCCGGCTGCGCGCCCACGCGTACGCCACCAACCGCACCGCCACCGACGTCGCCCACGACATCCTTGAGCGAAGACTGAAGCTGGAGGCCGACTGATGGGCGGCGGAGTCAAAAGTCCGCGAAGGAGGGCAACGTGACTGAGACTTCTCGTGAAACCCGCGTGCTGGACGCTGTCGTCTCGCTCGTCGACAGCCTGCTGGACGACTTCGACATCGTCGAGTTGCTGACCGTGCTCACCGAGCGCTGTGCTGACCTGCTCGACATCGAGGCCGCGGGACTTCTTCTCGCCGATCCACTGCAACAGCTCCGCCTGCTGGCTGCCACCTCGGAGCAAGCCCGCGAACTCGAGCTCTTTCAGCTACAAGCCGACGAAGGCCCATGCGTGGAGTGCTACGCCACCGGCGAACCGGTCTCGGTTGCCGACATCCAAGGATTGGCAGATCGGTGGCCGCGGTTCGTTCCGGCCGCGGTCGAGGGCGGATTCGCCTCGGTGCACGCCGTCCCGATGCGGGCCGCCGGCAGAGTGTTGGGCGCACTCGGTCTGTTCGGGATGCGGCCAGGCGAGCTCAACGACGCCGATCTGCTCGTCGCCCAGACCCTGGCACACATCGCGTGCGTCGCGATCCTGCAGGAACACCCACCCACACCCTCCACCGTCATGCCGCAGCTGCGCTCCGCGCTGACCAGCCGCGTCATCGTCGAGCAGGCCAAGGGCTTCCTGCGCGGAGTGCTCGATGTTTCCGTGGAGGAGGCGTTTCGTCTGTTGCGCAGCTATGCGCGCGCGCGTGGTGAACACCTGACCGACATCGCGCACCGATTGATGGCCGATCGGCAGTCCCGCCCGATGCTCGTGGCGGAGTTGGCCGAACTGTTGGCGGCGCCGCCGCGATAACGGTCTTATCGACGCCGTGCGCGGGCCCGCCGCACGGCCTCCTCGACCAGCCCCTCGGCGACGGCATACAACTTGATGTTCTCGCTCTGGCTGATGTGAGCCAGTCGTTCGAACGCCTCGGCCGCGGTGCCACCCGATCGGCTGCGGATGATCCCGATCGCCTGATCGATCACCGATCGGCTGTCCAACGCACGCTGCAATCGCAGCGTCCGATCTTGGGCGTTGGCCAACAACTGCGCGTTGTACACCGATATCGCTGCGGGCCTGGCGAATTGGGACCCCAACCGGACAGCGTGCTCGGCGAAGGCGTCGCGGCCCTTGGCGTAGGCATTGATCGAACCGATCACCTCGTCGCCGACGATCAACGGCAGGGCCAGCGCGGAATGCATGTGCACCCGGGCCACCCTGCCGCCGAAGTGCGGCCAGCGGCTGTCACTGCCCAGTGATCCGCTCACAGTGGCTCGTCGCGACTGCATGCAGGTGATGCATGGACCCTCATTCAGTTCGTCGTACTGAGCGGTGTCGATCTCGTGGATGATTACCGCTGTCGCCGCCCGGCTCTGCACGCTGGAT
>DASQRI010000690.1:0-2986 GCA_035642975.1 Mycobacterium sp. | reverse complement strand
CTGTGTTCCATGCGGCGGGTGACCTTCTGTCGTTGTGAGTTTTCAGTAGATCAGGAGATAAGGATGTCCGTCAAAGCGGGGTCGCGCATCGGTGCCTGACTGTACGGCGTGTCCGCGCCGCGGATGCCGTGGCCAACGGCGGCCACCCGGCACGGATGTGGTGTCAATCTTCACGAGCACCGCTTCAATTTAATATGTTTGGGTAGCGATTATGATTGCTGGACGTAAATTACTCTTGAGGTAGGACCGAAAAACATCAACCCCGTCCTATTCGTCGCCGTCTATCGGATAATTCGAAGGGTAATGCGGGGTCCTCTAGGTGACGGAGCGGCAATTGCCATCAAGTAATGAAACGCGGAAGTACGGATATCAGTAGACCAGTATATGGGGCTTACGCTGCAGTTATCCTGACATACTTAGATACTGAAAGGCGTATTGACGGACGGATAAGCTCATGAGTGCAGTAATGTATGAGCGATCTCTTCAGTAGATGAGGACTTATCACTTGCAATATCCGCGAAAAGCCTTGGGGCGAGATTCTCAGCGTTATCGCTGCGCAATTTCAGGGTTTGCTAAGGATTGCGGTTTAGCGTTCTCGGTGTCGGTCACCAAATGACTTAAGGAGCAACAAAATGTCGATCTCACTTTCCTCGGCCCGTCGCCTGGCAGTTGGCGCAGTTGGCACCGGCGCGGTCGCCGGAGCGATGCTGTTCGGCGCCATCCCCATGGCGCAGGCTGCCTCGGTTCCCGCCCAGGCGCCCGCGGCCAACGCCGCCTCCGCAGTACCAGCGCCCACCGCGGGTGGCCCGTATCACGTCGCCCCCGCGTTTTGGGGCCACCACCGCCACACCAACGGCGGCTTCCACATCTTCTAGGCCTGGGGGAGGAGCGGTAGGCGCGGGCGAGCCGGATCCGCGCGGTGAATGGCGACTAGCCTCTCCCAAACGGAAATAGGGTCGCCGCTCCCGCCGAAGAAGAATCCACGCCGATCTGACAACAGTCAGGTCGGCGTGGATTTTTGTATGCAGGGTTACGGGTCGCGCGGCAGCCCCAGCAGCCTTTCGGCGATGATGTTGAGCTGCACCTCCGACGTGCCGCCGTAGATGGTGGTCGCGCGGCTGGCCAGCAGGATCTCGGCCCACTTCCCCGGCAGCTCGTCGGGGTCGCCGATCGCGGCGGCGGTCCCGAACGAGGCCACCCCGAACTCGGCGTAACCCTGTCCGGTGCGCATCGAGAGCAGCTTGGAGATTGCCGCTGACGGCATCGCGTCTCCGCCGGCCAACGTCAACAGCGTCGAGCGCATGTTGAGCACCTTGGCGGCGTGGCCCTCCGCGATCAACTGTCCGGCGCGGTTTTGGGCGATCTGGTCGAACTGCCCGTCGCGAATGAACTCGACGAACTGGTCGAGGTTGGCCAGGAACGGCGCCTCGCTGCCGCCGATGGACACCCGTTCAGCCGTCAGCGTGTTGCGGCTGACTTCCCAGCCCCGATTGACCTCGCCGAGCACCAGCTCATCGGGCACGAATACGTCGTCGATGAACACGGTGTTGAACATCGCGCCGCCGGTGAGCTCGCGCAGCGGCTGCACCTCGACGCCCTCGCTTTTCATGTCCAGCAGGAAATAGGTGATGCCATTGTGCTTCGGTGCGCTGGGGTCCGTCCTGGCCAGCAGCGCCCCCCACTGGGAGAACTGTGCCGCGGTGGTCCAGATCTTCTGGCCGGTAATGCGCCAGCCGCCGTCGGCCTTGGTCGCCTTGGTGCTCAGGCCGGCCAGGTCGGATCCGGCACCCGGCTCGGAGAACAGCTGACACCAGATCATTTCGCCGCGGAACGTCGGCGGCAGGAAGCGTTGTTTCTGCTCGTCGGTGCCGAACGCCACGATCGACGGCACGATCCAGGCCGCGATGCCGATCGTCGGCCGCCGCACTCGCCCACTGCCGAACTCCTGGGCGATGATGATTTGCTCCACGGGGCTGGCCGCGCGCCCCCAGGGAGCGGGCAGATACGGCAGCACCCACCCGGCTTCGGCGATCGCCGTGGTGCGCTCATCGCGGGGCATTGCCTTGAGCCCGGCGACCTCGGCACGGATTTGGTCCCGCAATTTCTCGGTGTCGGGATCCAGGTCGATGTCGAGTGCGCGTATTCCGGTGCCAACTGCGGTATCGACCACCCGCTGTGGGTACTCGGATTTGCGGCCGAAGCCGGCGACGAGGACCAACGCACGACGGTAATAGACGTTGGTGTCGTGTTCCCAGGTGAATCCGATTCCGCCGTGCACCTGTATGCAATCCTGGGTGCAGCGCTGGGCGGCCGCCGGTGCCAACGTCGCGGCCACCGCCGCGGCGAACTCGACCGCGGAAGCTTCGGTGTCCCAGTGGTTTTCGCGGGCCTCGTCGACGGCCCGGGCCGCATCCCAGACGGCGGCGGTGGCGCGCTCGGTGTCAGCGATCATCTCGGCGCACTTGTGCTTGACGGCCTGGAACTGGCCGATCGGCCGGCCGAACTGTTCGCGGATCTTGGCGTAGTCCGACGCGATGTCGGTGGCCCACCGCGCGACGCCGACGGCCTCGGCCGACAGCAGCGTGGAAATCAGCGCACGCGCGGTGACGACGGTGAGGTTGCTCAACACGACGTCGTCTGCGACCTCGACGGCGTTGGCGCGCACGTGCGCGATGGGCCGCAGCGGGTCGACGCTCTGGACCGGTTCGATCTCGAGTTGATCGGCGCGCAGCACGACCCACTCTTCGCCGCTGTCGATCGCCACCGGCAACGCCAGCAGCGACGCCTCACCCGCCGCCGGAACCGCACGGACTTCACCGCGGATCACCAACGCGTCGCCGTGCCGGGTCGCGGTCAGCCCGGAGTCCAGCGCGTAGGCGGCGATGGCCGTTCCAGAAGCCAGGTCGCCGAGCACCTTGGCGTCGGGGTCGTGTGCCGAGATCAATGCGCTGGCGATCGCCGACGGCACGAACGGGCCGGGGACCGC
>DASQRI010000689.1:0-3578 GCA_035642975.1 Mycobacterium sp. | reverse complement strand
GCTTGCTAACGCTGGGGCCGCGCAGCGCCGGGTGGCTCGCGCCGCGGCGGGGACGCTCACGTTCACGGTGGGATTCATGCCGGGCCTGACGATAACCGAACCGGTGCGCGCACTGGGCGCCGCACATCCCGACATCAGCGTCGAGGTGTTGCGGACCGACTGGACCAACCAGATCAGCGTGCTGCACGACGGCCGCGCGGATATCGGGTATGTCAGGATGCCGGTCGACCTCACCGGCCTGCAGTCGTCGCTGTTGTTCACCGAGCCGCGTGTTGCCATGTTGCCCACCAGTCACCGGCTCGCCGACAAGGACACGTTGAGCATTCATGATCTTGCCGACGAGCATCTCCTGCAGCACCCGGAAGCGGTTCCCGAATGGCAAGCTGTGGCAACGGAATTGCGTGAGGCCCGGCGTCCGTCGTTGGTGGACGCACGCAGCGTGGAGGAGAAGCTGGAACGGGTTGCGGCGGGCCGCGGTTTTAGCGTGCTGCCCGAATCCGCGGCCAGCTACTACCACCGTCCCGATGTGGCGTGGGTACCGGTCACCGATATTGCGCCCAATGAGGTGCGGCTGGCATGGGTTTCCGCGCGCCGCACCCCACTGATCGCCGAGTTCGTCCAGCTCGCCGAAAGCGCGTTGACTCAAACGGACGGCTGAAGGTCTCTCCAAGCGATCATCGGGTCTTCCAGGGCGATTCGCCGGCATCCCAGCTGCGCTGAATGTCGGGATAGAGGCTCTGCTGGTCGGTGGCGACCGAGTCCTTGACATGACGGGTCCAGTCGTCGGTCAACACCTCGGGCTGTCCTTTCTCGACCGCGTCGAGCGTTTGTGCTACAACGTCGCTCGGCGAGATCTTGGCATCCTCCACGGCGGCGGCCATGTCGGTGTCGATGAACCCGGCGTGCACTCCGACAACTAAGGTGCCCTGGCCGTGCAACTCCACCCGCAACGCGTTGGTCAATGCCCACTCGGCCGACTTCGACGCGCAGTAAGACGCGTTGAACGGCGGTGCATACCAACTCACCACCGACAGCACATTCACCAAGGCGCCGCCGCCTGCCGCGGCCAGCACCGGCGCGAATGCCCGCGCCATCGAAAGGGTGCCGAAGTAGTTGGTCTCCATCTCGGCGCGGGCGGCCGACATGTCGGGCGCGGACAGAAACGGCGTCTGCAACATCGCACCGGCGTTGTTGATCACCAGCGACACGTCGGCGCAGTCGCGAGCGGCGGCGGCGACATCGCCCGGGTTGGTAATGTCCAGTCGCACCGGCACAATTCGGGCGTCGGTCACTTCGACGGCGCCGGGATCGCGTGCGCCCGCGTACACCGTCGCCGCGCCGCGGTCGAGCAGCGCCTGCGCGAACGCCTTACCCAACCCGCGGTTGGCTCCGGTGACCAGCGCGGTGATGCCGTCAATCTGTCGAGCCAGAAGATCTGACATGGTTGTGCCCCTTTCGTTGCCTCCCGGTCAACGTGGGCCGTCCGGCGGTCCATCCGATTCGCTGAGACCTTTTCGTGCGTGCTCGATACCCTGCGGGTATCAGTTGGTGACGGAGATCCGGGGATCTCAACCGCCGTAACGCGGAAAAGCCTTGCACGCGAGTAGGTTTAGCCGAACAGGTCGCGGTTTTCGGCGACATACTGCCGGACGGTTTGGGCGCTGTGGCCGGTCGCCCGCTCGACGTCCCGGGTAGACCGGTTGTAGCGATCGTCGCGGTGCAGCCGCGCCATGGTGGCGATGTGGTCCGCGACGTGCGGGTCAAGCCCCGACTCGCGTAAATGTGCGAGCCACTGGTCGGGGTCCGACCGGACCGCTGCGACGGGCCGGCCGAGGGCCGCGGCGTACTGCTCGGCGAGCTCGTCAACGTCGAGCGTTGCCGGACCGGTCAATTCGTAGACGGCGCCGAGATGGTCGTGCGGTGAGCGCAACACGGTGGTGACCACGTCGGCGACGTCGCTGGCTGCAACGGGTGAGCTGCGACCCGTCCCGAACGGCAGCTCAAGGCGGCTGTTATCCCGGATCGATTGAGCCGCCAGCATGGTGAACAACGGGTTTTCCAGGAAGACCGTGGGCCGGATATGCACGGCGGGGATGCCCGACCAGTTGATGACGTGTTCGGCCAGCCAGTGCAGGCGTTGTTGGCGGGATTCCGCGGTGCTCGTGGGCGTCATCTGGGAAACCGTCATCTGAGACATGTTGACCAGGACTTCCAGGCCACCGAGTTCTAGAGCGATCGCACAAACGATTGCGGTGGCTTCCAGGTAGGCCGCAGAAACGCTCATGCTGAAGAACATTCGGGTGATGCCGAGCATCGCTGCGCCGACATCGGCGGGGTCGGTGAGGTCTCCGACGATTACCTCGGCACCGCTCTCGCGCAGCGCGTCGGCGCGCGAGTCCTCTCGATGCACCATGGCCCGCACCGCTTCGCCGCGGCTGAGCAATTGATGCACGACGCGGGTGCTGACGCTGCCAACTCCGCCGCCAGCGCCGGTCACGAGATATGTCGCGGTCATGTCGTTCCAAAGGTTCAGTGGTCGAACGTGTCAGACGAGGGTCGGTGCCGTCGATGATGGTTAACGGCGCGAGAAGTGTCAACGCCCAGCGCCCTCACCTGTTCGGGTGAGGGACTGCCCTATCTTGCGCGCGGATACTTGGGGCGGTCAACTTACCCGGTGCGCGACCGGCCAGCACCCGCCGCCAGAGTCAATCAAACACGCCAACCACGCCCGAACGATAGGAGCTTGCCGTGGGATTGCTCGACGACAAGACCGCTGTCATCACCGGCGCAAGCACCGGCATCGGCTTGGCCACAGCGCAACGGTTCGTCGACGAGGGCGCCGCGCGTGTGTTCATCACCGGGCGTCGTCAATCTGAACTCGATGCGGCGCTCGCCCAACTGGGCAACCGCGCGACCGCCGTGCGAGGTGATGTCGGATCGGGGGACGACCTTGATCGGTTGTACGCCGCGGTGGCCGACAACGGCCGCGGAATCGATGTGCTGATGGCCAACGCTGGTGTTACCCGGGTGGCAAGGCTTGGCGAGATAACCGACGACAACATGGACGCCCTGCTGAGCACGAACATCAAGGGAGTGGTCTACACGGTGCAGAAAGCCTTGCCGCAGCTCAACAATGGCGCGTCGATCATCCTGACCGGTTCGACTACCGCTGACCGCGGTCGCGCCGGGCTCGGCATCTACGCCGCCACCAAGGCTGCCGTCCGCGCCTTGGCCCGCACCTGGGCAAATGAACTCGCCGACCGCGGGATCCGGGTCAACGTCGCCATCGCCGGGTCCACGGCAACCCCAGGTAGCGATAACTTGGCCCGTCAGACCGATCCCGGCCTCTCTGTCGCTGACTTCCGTGCCAACCGGATTGGCGGAATCCCGTTGGGCCGCTTTGCCCAAGCTGAGGAAATCGCCAAGGTGGCGGTGTTTCTGGCCAGTGATCTATCGAGCTTCACCACCGGGTCCACCGTCACCGCCGACGGCGGCGCCAACCAAGTTTGATGAACGCGGCGATTCACGTGACGTGTTCTTTGGCTTCGGCAGCTGGATCATATGGCGGATAGTCGATA
>DASQRI010000688.1:0-13745 GCA_035642975.1 Mycobacterium sp. | reverse complement strand
TGGGCGCTGGCCCTTGCGGTCGGGATCACCGGTTTTAGCAACCTCGCCGTCGCCCTCCTTGGGGCGCTTCTGATTTGGTGGCTGGCCCGCTCGATTCAGGCCCGCCGCAAAGGCGATGGCTCCCGCGCACACGCTCAACCGCTAAGCGGTTCGTGACCGGGCGATCCGAGTTGACACGGGAAGGCTCGCGTTGCCGATCAGGCACCGCGCGTAACCGCCTCATTGCGGGCGGTCTTTGCCCGCACCGCGACCGCCAGACATCCCACCGACGAGGGCCGGCTGATTCATCTGATGAAAAGTCGGCAGTTTCTCATAGATAATGACGATTATCTATGAAAAATCGCCGCATAATGCCAAGCGGCATAAAGGATTTCGCTAGCATTGTTGGTTCATTATGGTTGTCATGTTTCTCAGTGAACCCGACGGCCAGCCATGTCCATCCGCGTCGACACGCCGCGGAGCCGCTTCGGATGCCAGAACCGTCTATAGAGGTCGGTTGAGGCTCTTAGCGGACGCGACAACAGCTGGGTGGTTAAGGTTCAAATGCTCGAGTTCGACGAGCTTGGGTCGTTCCCAACTGGCGATAACTGTCCAGTTGGGCCGATGGAAGGACCACCACTGCACCGCCTGCCATTTTCGGTCACCGATGGCAGGAGAACGCTGAGACCATATGCGGTGCGCCCACTCCGAAGTGACGGCAAGGTTGCGGGTCACGATCTGCGTCGGTCGTAGTCCTAGCTCTACTAGGCGGTGTGGGTCATCAAGGTCGCAAATGCGCAGATTGTCGGGCAGTTCGTACACCCCGAGCGTCTTGCGTGCGCCAGGTACTGCCGGAAAGTCGAACATTGAGTCGGTCCAGCGTGAAAGGTTGCCAAACGCTTCGCCGCATGCGGCTTCGGTTTGGCGGGCCACGTACCAGACGTAATAGTCGGGGTGGTCGGCCCGGCCACCGCGTTGCGGGCGATGTTCATACAGTGGATGCCCTGGTTCGCCGCGCGGTGCGGTGTCAAGGTAGGGAAAGACGCGATATACCAGCACTCACGCCGCCCCGCCCCACATTTCTGCGTCGAGCGCTTGGAGAACCCGACCGGCTCCGTCGGTAAGTAGGACATCAAGAGGTCGCGCTCCCCCGAGGAAGGCGTTAGCGCTTTCCATCCAGATGCGCGCTGAGTCGCCTCCCCACACCAAGCGCGCTCGCGAATATACGTGTTCGAGATCAATTAGGGCTGGAGCCGCGGCGGGGCCGGGCCTCTCTTCACCTGATGCCCAACGCGAAGTCTGTGATGGGCTAACGCCAATCCACTTAGCCAGCTGGGCACGCGAGAACACGTTTGCGAGGAACAGGACCCGCTGTTCAGACAAGGGGTCGTCAGCGGGGACACGGGCCGTCCGCGCAGCCCCAACTACGGTCCTGGTGGGCGCCCTCTTCACCGGAGTTCTGGCGGCCGCCTTCTTCGATGCGCTCTTGGCGACAGCAGTCTTCTTTGTAGCCATAACAACACTCTACCCAATTTTTTTCGTGGGCTGCGATGCGACGAGCGCAACTGGGCGGAGGCTCAAGCATGAGATGGTGTCGATCGGAGATGCAGGAACTGAGGTAACAGCGACCAACTGGAGGTGGTGCGGCATGATCGAACGCTGATCAGGAACGCGGTCGAAGAGATGATGCGGTTCTTCACGGTCACTCATATCGGTCGGTAGCTCACACGCCAACTTGGGCCTTGCTGAAGGCAGGTGCGGCAAAGCGACGCAGTATGGACCGGTAGCGCTTGAGATCGCCGTCACCATCATCGAGACCGCGCATCACTATCTTCGTGACGTTGCCCAGCCACAGGTGGATGTCCGAGCGGGGCAGGCCGGGAGGCAGTTCATTGTTAGCGACGGCGGCATCGAGGTATGGATCCCATAGTTCGGCTCTGAGCATCTCCGCCGTTCCCGAAGTGATCAGTCGCCGGCCCAGGCTCGTGCCATCGGGCTCGATGATGTGCCTCGTCAAGTGGTCGCCGCGGGCGCACTCTGCGATGTAGAGGACACTCTCGACGATCCGATCCGGAAGGTTGGACTGCCGGGAGACGGACTTGCGTGCCCGCTCGAGCCAAGCTCGCGCGTGGCGCGTGATCAGTTCGACGAGCAGATCGTCGCGATCGGCGAAGTAGCGGTAGACGTTGGGCCGCGACAATCCAAGCTCAGACGCAATGTCGTCCATTGTGGTCTTACGGATTCCGTGGCGATCGATGCAGCGTTCCGCAGCGGCCAGGATGCGCTCGCGGACATCGTCTGCGTCCGCGGGTGCGGTTTGCTGACTGCGCGATCGAGGGGGCATAGATGTCATGGTACTCGATACATCAGTCGTTTGCTGATATGTGCCTGCTCCGCGTTACGTCGTTGCACCGCTTGACATCCGTAACCGCCAAAGACATACTGACTGCTGACATATCTCGAATAATGTCACTCGGGAGCACGTAGATCTTACCGGGACTGCCGCTCCGGATCGCGATAATCGGCGCTGGGTCCATCGCGGCGGCGTTGGCCGCTCATCTGATCCTGGCCGGAAACAACGTCACCATTGGAGCCCGACGCCCTAACGGCTTTGACCCGTCCGACTGTCAGCGGGAAGACATCGACTATCCGGTCTGCACGATCGAGGAAGCAATCGACGGGGCGGAAGTAGCGATCCTGGCGATCCTGAACGCGGCCTCCGCCGGGAAGAGTGGCTGACGCCGCTGTGGGGCCACTGGAGACAGCCAGCAAGCGATGCTGGTGACAAGCGCGTTACTGATCGGCTGCGAAAGGTGTTTAGGTGAGGGCTATTCCAGTAATCGACATGATCAAACGAGCATGGATACCGATCCTTGCCGTTGTGCGGCTCGATGTTTGGCGTCACCATGGCCTGAATGCTGGCCGGCTCGCTGCTGCTGCACACGGTGATCGTGCGGTCGCTACTGATGCCCTCGATCGCCATACCGCTGAGACGGTTGTCCCGGTGGCCGCAAGTGATCGACCCTCACGGCGACCGCACTCTGACCCGAATTCAGCAGACGACCGACGCCACGACCACGAACTAGCCAGTTCGCTTGGCCGCGTCGAGTCACCAAGGAGCGCAATGCCATTAGCGAAACTCTCAGTAGCGATTGTCACAGCGGCCATGGTCGCCCTGGCTGCCCCGGCGCACGCCGACCCCGATGCGGATTTCGCCAAACAGCTTCAGGGGTACGGCATCTACGGTCCCCGCGATTACAACGCATGGCTGGGCAAGATCACGTGTGAACGACTACGCAACGGCTTAGACACCACCGCCGACAAGTCCGCCCACTTCGTGCTGATCAACCTGCCGAGCGGTGCTGCGACCGGGGAAAGCTACCAATTCCTCGCCGCCGCAATCGGCACCTACTGCTCCGACCAAGTACCGGTCCTGACCGCGGCCGCGGCACATCACGAATGATGTTGCGGCCCAGTATGCGACGCCAAGGCGCCGCAGTAAAAGAGGAGACACCCATGAACCCATCGAAGCGCCCGCGAGTACGTCCGGTTCTGCGAGCGGGCATCGCCGTAGTTGCCGCCGCGATCGCAACGACGGCGGTGCCCGCAACGGCGGCGGCCGATAGCACAGAGGACTATCCCATACCGTCAAGAATCCTCCACACGACATGCACCGCAGAGCAACTCCTAGCCGCCGCCCGCGACTACGAACCGACGTATTACGAGCGCTACATGATCGACATGCATAACAAGCCGCCTAACATCCAACAGGCAACCAAGGACAAAGTTCACTGGTATCTCTCCATGGACTACACCGGGCGCAGAGACTATTCGGACAACATGTACGACAACGGCGCCGACCCGTTATGGCTGGCGTGGCCCAACCACATGAAGATCTTCTTCAACAACAAGGGCGTTGCCGCCAAAGAAACCGACCACTGCACCGACTATTCACCCGGTGACCAATCCGTGTGGGACTGGTCGCCCGCTCGATGACGAATCGTAACCCTCACCGCCGCGACCGCTTTGACGCACTTTCCTGATCGATATCAACCTCGCCAATCGAGCCCACACGTAACACATGTCCGGGCGCCGTAAAGGAGACGCACATGCACCCAACCACTCAAGACTACGACCTGGTCGTCATCGGTTCAGGTCCTGGCGGGCAGAAGGCGGCCATCGCGGCAGCCAAACTCGGTAAAACGGTGGCGCTTATCGAGCGCGACACGATGCTCGGCGGGGTATGTACTAATACCGGGACGATCCCGTCAAAGACGTTGCGCGAGGCGGTGCTCTATCTGACTGGCATCACCCAGCGCGAGTTGTATGGCGCGAGTTACCGCGTCAAAGAAGGTATCACTCCCGCGGATCTGTTGGCCCGCACCCAGCACGTCATTCGCAAGGAGAAGGACGTAGTGCGTTCACAGCTGATCCGCAACAGCATCGAGCTCTACACCGGCCATGGCCGCTTTATCGATGAGCACGCCGTGCTGGTCGAGGACGAGCACCGAGACGAGCGGGTCGCCGTCAGCGGGCGCTACATCGTGATCGCCGCCGGCACCACGCCGGCGCGACCGCCCAGCGTGGAGTTCGACGAAGAACGGGTCTTGGACTCCGATGGGATCCTCAACCTGAAGGTTGTGCCGGCATCCATGGTGGTGGTCGGCGCCGGGGTGATCGGCATCGAGTACGCATCGATGTTCGCCGCCCTCGGCACCAAGGTGACCGTCGTCGAAAAGCGCCACAGCATGCTGGATTTCTGTGATCCCGAGATCATTGAGGCCCTGCAGTTTCACCTGCGCGATCTGGCGGTCTCATTCCGGTTCGGCGAGCAGGTGACCGCCGTCAACCTCGGCGCCTCCGGCACCGTCACGACCCTGGCCAGCGGCAAGCGGATCCCCGCCGACGTGGTGATGTATTCGGCCGGTCGGCAGGGCCAGACCGACGATCTGGACCTCAGCAACGCCGGGGTACAAACCGACAGCCGGGGAAGGATTTTCGTCGACGACACCTTCCGCACCAACCTCGACCACATCTATGCCGTCGGCGACGTGATCGGGTTCCCTGCGCTGGCCGCCACCTCGATGGAGCAGGGTCGGCTGGCCGCCTACCACGCCTTCGGTGAGCCGACAGAGGGCATGCCCACATTACAGCCCATTGGCATCTACACCATCCCGGAACTGTCCTACGTCGGCGCCACCGAAGTCGAACTCACCACCGCGTCGATCGCCTACGAGGTCGGCGTGTCCCGCTACCGAGAACTCGCCCGGGGCCAAATCGCCGGCGCTTCCCACGGCATGCTCAAGCTGCTGGTGTCTACTGAAGACCTCAAGCTGCTCGGTGTACACGTCGTCGGCACCAATGCCACCGAACTCGTGCACATCGGGCAGGTACTGATGGGATGTGGTGGCACCGTCGAATACCTGGTGGACGCGGTGTTCAACTACCCGACGTTCGCCGAGGCCTACAAGGTCGCCGCGCTGGACGTGATGAACAAAATGCGCGCGTTCAACCGGTTCTGCGGCTGACGTCGATGCTCACATCCGTCGCCGAACCTAGGGTCGACTCGTCCAAAGGCAATCCATGTTCCTGTCACCGGCCGGGTCAGCCGGCACACGGTGAAATACGAGGTTGGACAAATGACGATTGAGATAACGGGACCGTTTGAAACGCCGGCTTCTGATCAGCCGGACGCGTTGCAGCAGAATGGCGTTCAGGCTCAGCAACAAATGCGACACTTCCGATCACTGAAGCAGAGCCGGCCCTTGTCTTCGCGGCAGCGACAGGAGTGCACCGGAAGGAACGTCGGTGGGTCCCACTACTGAGGCGGATCTTCGTGGCGGCAAGCGAATCACGCTCGACGCGGCGTCCCTACCGACCCAGCACGGCGTAAATGGAACGCGCAGGCCGTCGATCTGGACGCACGACGCCGCGATGCTGGTGGGAGCTTAGGTGCCGGCCTCACGAAAGCGCCTTTTCCACACAGCTTCACGAGTGCGGCGGCGGAGGTTGTCATCGGCCTCCCGCCTCAGTTCGATGTGGCGCTTCTGGCAGCGGCCGTAGCAGTTGCCGACCAAGCGATCCTCGTGCTGAATCCAGCCGATGTGACCACCGCACGGGCAGGCATCAGGGGGGAAGTTGACGGGCACCGACAGCGACTCGAGACTTCTGCGGCGAGCGGAAAACGCAGCATCGAGGCCGGATTCCCAGCTCGGATCATAGGCGCCGTGCGCGAAGGCGGCACGGCGAGCCGCCTCAATGTCGGTGACGGTGGCCAGCTTTCGGCGACAAAACATTATGACCTCCAATGTGGGACGATGACCGATGCCAGGTGGTTGCGGACGCGCCAGTTGTCGGCGTCCTCGTAGCTGGGCGCTGTGTGCAGCACTTCCCCGGTCGGGTAGGCGTGGACTTCAAAGGTCGGCTCGGCGATCATGGGCATACGGCCAGCAGGAAAGGCCCGAAGGCGAAATGCGCCAGGATGACTAGGGCCATGCGGGTGTCGTTGATCATGCGGCACCCTTCTTCCGAGCGCTTTGATCGCGGCGATGTTCGCGGTGGCAGACGCGGCATTCGCGCCGCGGTTTCTCACGGGAAGAAAGCTAGCTGTTCGCTTCGTTACACGGGTGACCGTTGGAGCGCATGGTCTTTCGCCGAATTGCGTGGGTGCCATGCTCGACGGAGTCGTGCGCGTCGGCGTGGCTGGCATACGGGTAGCCCGGATGGTTGCGGGCGGCGCGATCACGTAGGGGATTAATGGCTCCTCGATGAGGCGACGAAGGTACCGCTCGTCCTCGTGCCCGAAATATCCGTGCAACCACGTTCTGCAGTGGTGCAACAGGGCGGGCCTCAGTGGGATTTGTTTGATCTCAACCGATCTGAACAGTTGGCGAATCGCTGCGAACGTTTCACCAGCGCCGATCGCCACAAAAACGGCATTCCGTTCGACGGGGCTCAGGTACGGCTTGGCGGCTTCAGCGACCGCCCAGGCTAATTTGGCCTCGTGCACAAGACGTTCCACGATCACGACCTACTCGTACTCATTCTTGGCCTAAAGTCAGGCTGACCGCTCGTGGCAGCGTGGGGATTTTCACCACTTCCCACGGGCAGGCCACGCGCAAGCAACCGTCATTCGTCTTGAACTGGATTAGGACCGTGCCGATGTCGGTGATGGTGCCGGCGCGCGTACCCACCCTTACTGTGTCGCCAATTTGAAAGTTCACGTTCCTGCCTCCAAGCCTTTCTAAGGCATCGTCATCCACGGGTGCTCGTTGCCACGGGCATGTCATGGCCATCCCGGTCCGTAGTCAGAGTCGTGGGACGGCCGATTACGCAAACCCTCGGTGGCTTCATGACGGAGCTTGTCTTCACACAGGATTCATCATCGAGTCGGCGACCAGTCCCACACGGATAGGTCATGGAGCGGGTAGCCGACGCAGTGGTCGGTCTCCTCGGCGGCAACGCCCGTGGATAGGCCATCGCCGTCATCCCGCCCTGCCGAGCCGGCGGGGTCTCATGGCGTCGGAGCTGGACCGGACGGTGATGGTCCGCCGGATCGCTTCGTTGATCACGTGCGGTACCTGCTGGGGCAGCATGTGTCCGGCGCAGGGAACGTGAACATGCTCTGCGCCACGGATGGCGGCGGTCATGTCCGCGGCGTGTGACGGCGGGGTCAATGGGTCTGCGCCGCCGCTGATGACCATGGTCCGTGCGTGAATCGACGCCAGCGTTGCGTAGTGGTTGTAGGCCCGCAAGCTGGGCAGAAACCCGACCGCGGTGGCCACCGGTGTGGTGGTCAACGCCGCTAATATCACCGCCGCCAGGGTTGCGCTGTGCCCGTGTCCGCGCCAGCTGCTCAGCGTCGCGCACATCGGCCTCACTAGTGCGTGCAGTGCGTACTGCGGGGTGTGTTCGGTGAGCCCGACCAGCGCCGCGAGGGCGGGGGTCGCTAGTAACCTGGCCAGGCCGCGTGTCGCGAGCTTGCCGGCGGCGGTGGCGACCAGGATCAGCCCATGCGGTTCGACGGGACGTTCGGCGGTGGGCCGGCCGAGATAGGCCAGCGCCGTCATCCCACCCATCGAGTGCCCGACGAGGGTAAGCGGCCCGGTTACGTCGAGGGCAGTGAGCACTTGGGCGAGGTCTTCGGCGAGTTGGTCGATTCGGTAGGTGTTCATAGGCGCCGCGGCGGACCTGCCATGGCCGCGGTGGTCATAGCTGATGATGCGCACGGATCGGCCGTATCGGCGCAGCAGGTAGGCGATTTGAGGGTTCCACGAGGTCTGATTGAGACAAAGCCCGTGTAGGAACACCACGGTGTGTTCAGCGCTACGGGGTCCGGTGTCATATACCGCGAGGCTCACCCCGTCACTGGTCCTGACCAGTAGATGCTTGCAATAGGTCCGCTCACCTTCGTTGCTGATGCGAACAGCAGCAGAATCCACAGCCGGCGCGGCCACGTTCAGAAGGTTGCCTGTAAGCGCGGCTTGCCCTGTCATGACGCGCGGTATCTTGAGGGCCCCGGCCACGCGCGCAGCCGATCCGATGAAGTCCTCGGACTTGGAAAGTATTTGCCCGCTTATCATCTCGCAAATCCCTCACTCGCCCAGGCCGAGCACGACGGTCGTGCAACCCGATTCTTTTCCGGATCGAACCCTCGCCGATTGGCTGACGATTGACGTCAAATGTCAGTGTGTCAGCATACCCGGCGATGTGTCAAGCCCTTACTGGAGCTATCGCATGATTGGCTGATGGACATATAACAACCCATGTAACATCGACGTATGCCTCGAGGATCACGCAGGCAGCCAACTGCGAGCACAGACGATGCACGCGAGCGCATCCTGGCTGCGGCTCAACGCTGCGTCGACCGCCACGGAATCCGCAAGACCACAATCGACGACATTGCATCAGAGAGTGGATTGTCGCGGCCCAGTGTCTACCGCTACTTCGCTGACCGTGACGATCTGCTCATCGAGCTGATCACGCGGCACGGGCAGGCGTTGTTAGGCCGGGCGCGCGAGTCCTTTTCTCGGCAGTCCGGCCTTCCGGATCAGATCGTCGAGAGTCTGCTCTACATCGCCGGCCGTGGCCGTCGCGACCCTCTGACCCGGTACTTGATCGACCCTGATGGCACCAGCCTTGGCCAGCGGATGAGGGCTTCGGGGAGGTCACAGTTGATGCGGGCCGAGATGTGGGATCCCTTACTCGACGCGGCCTTGGCAAAAAATGAACTGCCACCGGGGCTGCCGCGGTCGGACGTCCACCT
Source organism: Mycobacterium sp. (assembly GCA_035642975.1). GTDB lineage: Bacteria > Actinomycetota > Actinomycetes > Mycobacteriales > Mycobacteriaceae > Mycobacterium. The sequence continues at coordinate 4,501 of DASQRI010000688.1, read as the reverse complement.
GTGGCTGGGCAGCCTCGGGAAGATGCTGATGCGGAGCCTCGATGATGGTGAAGGCGACCTCGAGCGCTACCGGTCCGTACTGCATCGCTTCATGGCCCCTGCCTTCGGCCGCCCGAACCCACACGTGAGCGCCTGACCAACAGCACGTGGCCTTCCCTAACACCGGTTCCTGCACGCGCCTCACGCGAAGGTAGGCATAGCTCAGCCGCGGATCTCTGGAGTCTTCGAGGCTGATTGACTGATCTAGGAATTGGTGACGGCGCCCAACGAGGTTGACGCTGCCTCCGAACGATTCGATCGCTGCTACCCAGTGGGCACCACGGGTTTGAGATGGCGGACGGTCTTACTCGGTAGTCGGTTCCCGCACCGCGGGCAAAATGAGCGTCTCGATCACCTGCCGGACGAAATCGGCATCGACGGTCTGTCCGCGTATGACGCGCAGCAGGCCCAAGGCCAGAATCACGTCGGCGGCCAGTGACCAGTCGCGATTGGCGGGTATTTCGCCGCGCTGAGCGGCTTGCGCCAGAATGGTGGTGACTGTTCGTCTGCCCCTGACGAACATCAGATCGTCGAGCGCCGTGGCCATTTCGGGATCGTGTGCGGCCTCGAGAGCAACCCGCAGCACCAAGTCATTGGTGACCAGGTCGGTGTCGTTGCGCTTGGCTCGTTCGACAAGGGCATCGAGGTCGCCGAGCAAGCTGCCCGTGTCTGGCGCGTCGTTGCTGAGCAGGTCGGGTCGCCAGTAGACCAGAGCGTCAGTGATCAGGGCGGCTTTTGATGACCACCGTCGATAGATTGCGGCCTTGCCCACGCCGGCCCGTGCGGCGATGTCGTTCATATTCGTGGCGTCGTAGCCATGTTTTGTGAGGGCCGCCAAGGCCGCGTCAAGGATCGCGGGGTCACGGGAACGGTCCAGTCGCCCCTCGGTACGCTGGCGCAGTCTTGATTCCGACTCTGTCATGGGTCTCGACCTGTCTGCTGACGACGTTGCCGTGGACAGCTTGGCAGACGGTCCGTGGGTTTCACGTGTTCACCAGTTGCGGGATGGGCGCGGTACGAGCATCGGGCTCGGGATCGTCCTTCCTATTTTTGCGGAAGGTGTTGAGCGGCCACCAGAACCAGTGCCCGAGCGCCGCGGCAATCGACGGGGTCATGAACGAGCGCACGATGAGCGTATCGACGAGCAGGCCCAATCCGATGGTGGTGCCCAACTCTCCGATCACGCGCAGGTCGCTGACGATCATCGATGCCATGGTGAAGGCGAACACCAGCCCGGCCGCGGTGACCACCCCGCCGGTTGCCCCCATGCCCCGGATGATTCCGGTGTTCAGGCCGGCGTGGATTTCCTCTTTAAGCCTGGACACTACGAGCAGGTTGTAGTCCGAGCCCACCGCCAGCAGGATGATGACCGACAGCGGCAGCACTACCCACTGCACGCCAAATCCGGTGACATCCTGCCAGATCAGGACCGACAGACCGCAGGCGGTGCCCAGCGAGGCGGCCACCGTCCCCACGATCACCAGCGCCGCGACGACGCTGCGGGTGATCAGTAGCATGATCGCGAAAATCAGGATCAGCGAGGAGATACCGGCGACCAGCAGGTCGACGATGACACCGTCTTGCATGTCGCTATACATCGATGCCGTCCCGGCCAGCGACACCTTCGCGTTCTCCAGCGGGGTTCCCTTAATGGCTTCGGCGACGGTGTCTTTGATTCCCGCGACGTGCTTGATCCCGTTGACTGTGGCGGGGTCTCCCTGGTGGGTGATGATGAACCGCACGGCTTTGCCATCGGCAGAGACGAACATCTCCAGCCCGCGTTTGAAGTCGGGGTTTCGGAAGACGTCCGGCGGCAGGTAGAACGTGTCGTCGTTTTTGGCTTCGTCGAAGTATTGGCCCATCAGAGTTGAGCCCTGGGCGGCCTCCTGCTGATGGGCCTGGATGCCGGCCATCGTGCTGTGTGTCGAGAGCATGAAGTCACGCATCGTCTTCATTGAGTCGATGGTTTTGGGGAAATCGGCCACCAGCTGGGGCATTAACTGGTCCAAGCGGTCCAGGTCGCCCGTGAGGCCTTGCAGTTTTTCGGTGATCTCGTCGATGCCGTCCAACGCGTCAAACAGCGACCGCAACGACCAGCACGCCGGAATGTCGAAACAGTGCCGTTCCCAATAGAAATAGCTGCGGATCGGTCGGAAGAAATCGTCGAAATCGGCGATGTGATCGCGCAGTTCGTTGGTGATGTCCACCATCTCATGCGTTTTGCCGACCATACTGTGAGTGGTCGCCGTGAGTGCCTTCACAACCCCGTACATGTGCTCCATGACAGCGATCGTTTTGCCCAGTTCGTCGGCTTGCTCGAGCATCTGCGCGGTGTTGTCGTTGAGGGACTTGGCCGTCTGCAGTGTGGCGGAGTTCTGCATCGCGATCTGAAACGGGATCGAACTGTGGTCGATCGGGGCCCCCAGGGGTCGGGTGATGGTCTGCACTCGCTCGATCCCGTGCAGATGAAACACACTCTTGGCGATCCTGTCGATGACGAGCATGTCCGACGGGTCGCGCAGATCATGATCGGCTTCGACCATCAGCAATTCCGGATTCATCCGCGCCTGGGAGAAGTGCCGCTCGGCCGCTGTCATGGCGACGTTGGCGGGCATATCGGGCGGGGTGAATTTCTGATCATTGTAATTGGGCACATACGTCAACAGGCTGATGAAACCGATGACGGCGATCGCCGCGGTCACCACGATGATCGGCTTGGGCCAGCGCACCACGGTGGTGCCGATCTTGCGCCAGCCCCGGGTATTTGGCGGCCGTTTGGGATCCAACAGGCCAAACCGTGAGCCGATAACCAGGATCGCCGGCGCCAGGGTCAAGGCCGCGAACACGACCACCAACAGCGCTATCGCACACGGGAGTCCCATGGTCTGGAAATACGGCAACCGGGTCGCCGTCAGGCACAAACAGGCACCGGAAATGGTCAAACCCGATCCCAAGATGACGTGTGACACGCCACCATACGCGGTGTAGAAGGCCTCTTCCCGATCTTGGCCGAGCGCTCGGGCTTCGTGATAGCGGCCCAACAAAAAGATCAGGTAATCGGTACCCGCGGCGATGCTCATCATGGTGATCATGCTGACCGCATAGGGTGTGAGCCCGATGATGTTGAGGTTGCCCGCGGTGGCCGTGACACCGGAGGCGGCGAAAAGTTCAATGCCGATGACCACCAGGCCCAGAATCGTGGTGACGACCGAGCGGTAGACGATTAGCAACATCACCACGATGACCCCGATGGAGACCAGCGCCATCGTCGCCAGGCTCTTGTGGCCGACGACCTGGACGTCGGCGTTCAGAACGGTATTGCCAGCCACATGCGCTTTGACACCCGGCGGCGCAGGTGTGTCGGCGACGATCTTGCGCACCGCGGCGACCGACTTGTGGCTGGCGCTCGTGCCTTGAGCGCCGACCAGGAACACCTGCACGTAGGCGCCCTTGCCGTCCACGCTTTGGGAGCCCGCGGCCGTCAGCGGGTCACTCCAGAAGTCCTGGACGTGCTCAACGTGGGCGGTGTCGGCTTTTAGTTTGCTGACGATGTGGTTATAGAACACGTGGGCGCTGTCGCCCAGTTTGTCTTGCCCCTCCAAAACCACCATCGCCGAGGAGTCCGAATCAAACTCCTTGAACACGTGGCCGATACGCATCATCGACTTGAATGCCGGCGCGTCCTGCGGGGTCATCGGCACCGAATGCTGATCGGCGACCGCTTCAAGACGCGGCGAGATCATGCCAAGGCCGACCGTGAGGAGCGGCCACAGCAAAACGATCGGCAGCGCCAGGGTGCGGACAAGGTGAGCGATGACCGGACGATGACCCGGCTTTGAATGCGAGTTCCTCATACCGATTTCACCAAGCAGTAGATGAATGGTTGGTAATCGTCGCTGCGGCGATCGTCGCGCACCTGGCCATCAACGATGACGCGACATCGCAGGGCGTCCACCGCGGTCCTCTTGGCCTTGCCAACAACGTTGGCCGACATCGACGGCAGCGTCGTCACGATGGTGTATGACCACGGCATCAGCGCGGCATCCACGCGGTGCGGCTGCCCGTTTTCGTCGAGGTAATCGACGTCCACCCTTCCCCCCGACGCCCCCGTGATCTCGTATGTGATGTGTTTAGGGTTGAAGGGCTTCGTATTGTCGGCATTTCCCTCACCAGACGCCACTGCAGCGTTGGCACCGAATGTGTCGCGGATGCGGACAACTGCGTAAGTGCCGAGCGAAATCACGACCACCAGGAGCAGCGGGATCCAAGCCCTTTTGACGATTGGGAACACTCTTCTGCCTCCTAAGCTTCCGGTCGCTTCTAACCGCGGGGTGCCTTGAACGCGGCGCCCGGGCGCGATCCGCATCCGCCGATCGAGGGCGGAACTCGAGTTCCGTTCCGGACGGTGGCAACTGTACAACACGATTGGGCGATCCGCTGCATGGAGCCCATCGGGCCAACC
>DASQRI010000687.1:0-2252 GCA_035642975.1 Mycobacterium sp. | reverse complement strand
CGGGCGAGTGCAGCAAGATCAGCGAGAACACCGACCTCGACCGCCCGGTTGGCGTGCAGGTCGCGAAACATCGACGGGCCGAGCGCGGATGTGGGGTCGGTGAGGATGGCGTCGAGGCCGGCGCGGGCCTTGGCTGCAAGCGGGTATCCCTCGGCTTCGGCGACCGAAGCGACTTCGGCCAGAATTGCTCGTGCCAAATCGATTCCGCCATCGGCTTGCGCGATCGGACCGATCTGCTCGCCCACTAGGCAGGTGACCGCGGCCGCGGCCGTGATGAACGCGAATTTCTCCCACATGGCGCTGATCACGTCACTGCGGAGCGTCACCGCCACGTTGTCCACATCAAGTTCTGCCACCGTGTTGTCAAGGGCATCCGAGTCGCCACCATCAAGTTGGCCAAGCTCCATGTGGATGCCAGGCGCGAACACGTCGATGGTGCCGTCGGGCAACAGCGACGCCGCCAGCCGTGCCGTAGCACCCAAGACGCGATCCTGTCCGAACGCTGCGGTAAGCAATGAAAGATGCTGCATCCCATTCACGATCGGCACGATTCCTGTTCGCGGCCCGACGGCCCCGTCGATGTCTAGAATCACTGATTCAACCGCGTCGGCTCGCACGGCCACCAGGACGACGTCATACGGGCCGTTGAGACCGTCGACCGCGACTGCCCTTACCTGGATGGTCTGTATGTCGGCGCCAACGCGAACACGCAGGCCGTCGCGCGTGAGCCGCTTCAGTGTCCCTGGGTGAACCAAGAACGTGACGTCGCGGCCTGCGGCAATCAGTTGCTCGCCGATGTAGCCGCCCCCGGCTCCTGCCCCAACGATCAAGACGCTCATGATTGACACCCGTCTGGACTGGGACCGTTCCGTGTTTGATGCCGGCTTCATGGTTGAGACGTCGCCGGCTGGGACGCCAGGGGTTGAGCGTAGTAGGCCGTCTCGCATTCGTCCTACGGAACGTCGTTAAGCAAGCTGCGCAGCGGTCACCCGATCAAGTAGGACCTTCCACTCGGGTCGTTGGGAAGGTTAGCGCGGCGGACCGACGACGATACTTCCAAACTGCTGCGGTGCTTCGGCGAAACGCTCCGTCGGGATCTCGAAGCCGTCTGGGCGCGGCGTTGATTTATCACGACCCGCATAGCGGAACATCCCTTCGATTCCTGCCGGTGTATTAATCATCAGCAGATCGGCCGTGCGGGTATGCGTGCGGAATGTTTTTGGGTAAGTAGACGATTCCTACCCAGTCGCCCTACGCGCCACCGGACTGCACCCAAACCAACTATCCACCGTTATCGGCGTAGAGGTCGACCTTCGCAGCCACCACTTGGGCCTGTCTTATCCGGTACCCGAACGAAGCCCCCAAAGGTCGGCTATCTCGGGTAAGTCAGCTGGCCTTGGTCAACCTGAAATGAATGGTCATTCCACCCGGGGGTCTTCGGGGCATGCGACTGGGTACCGACGTAGGCGCAGAACAAGTAGTCGACTACGCGTGCGAGCCCTTAGGCGACAGCCGTAGCTTCGCAAGAGCATCGCAGGAAACGCAAGGAGGCAGCCATGGTCACCTGGACGCACATCGTGCATCGGGAGCCCACTATGAAGTTGGATGGAACACATGGGGAAGACGCCCGTCGGCTACGCGAGTTCATCGCATTCGACAAGTTTTCGGATTATGAGCTGGAGCGTCTCGTCCGAGCAGCACATCACACTTCGACGTCCGTGCGGTGGCCGCTGATTCATGAGCAGACTCCGTCAGACGCCTGCTACATCCTGCTCAGCGGGGAGGTAGGAGTGTACGTCGGCCAGGACCGCATTGCCGTGTTGGGGCCGGGCGAGGTGATCGGCGAATCTGTGCTCCGCCCTGGCAAACTGCGTTCTGCGACCGTAACGACGACCGGGGCGGCCGACGTGCTGCGTATCGAGCGCGATGATCTCGCCAGCTTGCTCGACGAGATACCCGCGCTGCGTGAAACCATGGACGTGACTGCCGCGCGACACACGCGCAAGGCATGCCGCTGACAGCGACCTGATCGAACCTCTTCTGCGGAGCGCCTAGCGCTCTATGCTGGAGAAACCGGGAAACTCGGGGGCCGGAAGCGGCGGAGGGTCGGATGACCGCAGCGACGGCGTGCCGCACGTGTGGCACCGAGCCGCGGGAGGGTGCGCGATTCTGTGACGGCTGCGGTGCACCCGTCACGGCGCACGATACCCATGCCGAGTACAAGCAGGTAACCGTCCTGTTCGCCGATGTGG
>DASQRI010000686.1:0-4476 GCA_035642975.1 Mycobacterium sp. | reverse complement strand
CCCGTAGTTGTTTTTGGCTGGGTGACCGTGTTTGCGGGCGTACCGCGCAGCCGCCCGGGCCCCGCCGAGGTAGTGCGTGAGGCCCATCTCGTGGCCGCCGAACGGGCCGAGCCAGACCGTGTAGGACAGCACGACCAGCCCGCCAGGCCTGGTGACCCGGAGCATCTCGCCGCCAAGCTGCCAGGGCCGCGGGACGTGCTCGGCGACGTTGGAGGACAGGCAGATGTCCACGCTGTTGTCGGCGAAGACGGGCATCGCGTCGCACGCGCTGCGTCCCACCGAGGCGCTCGTCGACCCCGACTGCACGGCGACTCTGCCACCCGAGGTCGTCGCCGCGGCGGGGCTCGATGTGTTGTCTCACGCCCTGGAGTCCTACACCGCGCGGCCCTACGTCCAGCGGCGCGCGCCTGAACGACCCAGCCTGCGACCGATGAGTCAGGGTGCGAATCCGTGGAGTGATCTGGGCTGCCGTGAGGCGCTGCGTTTGCTGGGGCAGTTTTTGGAGCGCGCGGTCGACGATGCCTCCGATAGCGAAGCCCGCGAGCAGATGATGTGGGCTGCAACGCTTGCCGGCATCGCGTTCGGCAATGCGGGCGTTCACGCCCCGCACGGCATGGCCTACGCGGTGGCTGGGCTGGTACGTGACTTCCGCCCCTCGGGTTACCCGGACGATGCGCCGCTGGTGCCGCATGGCATGGCCGTCATCCTCAATGCACCGTCGTCGTTCCGCTTCACCGCAGAGGTGAGTCCCGAGCGGCACTTGGAGGGTGCCCGGCTGCTCGGCGCGGACACGCAAGGCGCCGGCGCCAATGATGCGGGCGAGGTGCTGGCCAATGAACTCATCCGCGTCATGCGCGCGGTGCGAATCCCGAACGGCCTGAGTGGGGTGGGCTACACCGAAGACGACGTGGTCGCCCTGACCGAGGGTGCTTACCCCCAGCAGCGCCTTTTACAGAACGCTCCGCGAGAGATGAGCAAACCAGTTCTGGCGGACCTGTTTCGACGTGCCATGCGCTACTGGTAGTCATACAACGATGACTCCGATTTCTACGGGTCCGCCGGACTCGGACGGGCTCACCAGCCGCGACTTCCCGGTGCATTGGTCGGTGCTGACCCGGTGGGCCGACAACGACATGTTCGGTCACCTCAACAACGCGGTGTACTACCAACTCTTCGACACCGCGATCAACGGCTGGATCCAAACCAATGTCGAACTGGACCCGGTCACTACGACGGCGCAAGGCATCGTCGCCGAGTCGGGCTGTCGCTACTTCGCCGAGTTGCACTTCCCGGAACGGCTGGTGGTCGGCGTGGCGGTGACCCGGCTCGGACGCAGCAGCGTCACCTACCGGCTCGGCGTCTTCCGGGCGGCCGAAGAACTCAGCGCCGATGAGCCGCAAGCCGTCGCCGCGGTCGGGCATTGGGTGCACGTCTACATCGACACCACCAGCCGCAGGCCGGTGCCGATCCCCGACGCCATCCGCTCGCTGCTGTCGACGGCATGCGTGTGAACTAGCAGCCCCCGCGTTCTCGTTATGCTCGGCCAATGCCGTTTGTAAGCAAGACCGTTGAGGTCGCCGCCCCCGCGTCTTCGATCCTGGCCATCGTCGCCGACTTCGAGTCCTACCCGCAGTGGAACAAGGAGATCAAAGGACTGTGGGTGCTGGCCCGCTACGACGACGGGCGCCCCAGCCAGCTACGGCTCGACGCGAAGTATGAAGCCATCGAGGACTCGCTGATCCAGGCGGTCTACTACCCGAACCCGAACCAGATCCAGACCGTGCTGCAGCAGGGCAATCTGTTCAAAAAGCAGGAGCAGCTGTTCAGTGTTGTCGAGACGGGTGCGACATCGCTGCTGACGGTCGACATGGACGTGGAGCCGTCGATGCCGATCCCCGCGCCGATGGTCAAGACGCTGGTCGGCAACGTCCTGGATTACCTCGCCGACAACCTCAAGCAGCGCGCCGAGGAATTGGCGTCGCCGGGCTAGCTCCAGATCCCGCTGCCGGCCAGCTTCGCCGTGAGCCGGCGCGCGCCGTCGGTGAACTGACAGTTGGTGAGCTCGACGACCGCGGCGGCGTCGCGGCGGCGCAGCGCTGCGATCAACGCCCGGTGGTTGTCGACTGCGGCCGCGCCCCATTCCGGCTCGGCGGCATACACCATCAACGGCATGTACCGGGCGACGTGCAGCAGGAACCAGGCCAACTTGATTCGCCCGGTGGCGTGGTTGAAGGCGCGGTGAAACGCGAACTCGGTGGCCGCGATCGCTTCGGTGTCAGCGGCGGAGACGGCAGCGGCCATCGTGTCGGCGATGCGTTCGAGGTCGTCGATCTCGCCGTCGGTGATCTGCTCGGCCGCAGTGGCGGCGAGTTCCCTCGCGATGGTCGCCTGCAGCCAGAAGATGTCCTCGATGTCCTGCCGGCTCAGCGGCAGGACGACGTGGCCGCGGTGCGGCTCGAGTTGCACCATCCCCTCGCCGCGCAGCTTCAACAACGCCTCGCGCACCGGCGTCACGCTGACGCCGAGTTTGGCCGCGGTCTCGTCGAGCCGGATGAACGTCCCCGGCCGCAGCTCACCCGACATGATGGCAGTCCGCAGGTGCCCCGCGACCTCGTCCGACAACTGCGCTCGGCGCAACGGGAGGCGGGCCTCCCGTTGCGCAGAAAGCCGCGCGGAAGCGGGTGCGCTGAGGGGAGTCATCGGGGTTGTCTTCGTGACGCCAAGACCATAGTGTGACCCAGACAACACCAAGTTTTATCAAATATCAACTCGAGGCAGAAGTTAGCCACGAGAAGGGAAGCGACGAGTTGACCGCGCAGTTGACCGGCCAGCAAGCCGCTCAGGACCAGCACGGCTCTCATGCCTGGGAGACTGAGCAGCCGTATCTGGCGCGACGACAGAACTGGGTCAATCAACTCGAACGGCATGCGCTGATGCAGCCGGGCGCTCCCGCGTTGAGATTCCTGGGCCACACCGTCACCTGGGCCGAGCTTCGCCGCCGCGTCGCGGCGCTGGCCGGCGCCTTGAGCCGCCGAGGGGTCGGCTCGGGCGACCGGGTGATGATCCTGATGCTCAACCGCACCGAGTTCGTCGAGTCGGTGCTCGCGGCCAACTCGATCGGCGCCATCGCGGTGCCGATCAACTTCCGGCTCACACCGGCCGAGATCGCCTTCCTGGTCGAGGACTGCGAGGCGCGGGTTCTCATCACCGAATCCGTCCTCGCCGCGGTTGCCGCCGGCGTCCGCAACATCACGTCGGTGCTGCAGACGATCGCCGTCGCCGGCGACGCGGGCGACGCGGGCCTGCTCTCTTACGAAGACCTGGTGAACGAGCCCGGCGATCCGGCCCAACCGGTCGACGTCCCCAACGACTCGCCGGCGCTGATCATGTACACCTCGGGCACCACCGGCCGGCCGAAGGGCGCCGTGCTGACCCACACCAACCTGGCCGGTCAGACGATGACGGGTCTCTATACCCACGGCGTCGACCCCAGCGACGTCGGTTTCATCGGTGTCCCGTTCTTCCACATCGCCGGCGTCGGCAACATGTTGCCCGGCATGCTGCTCGGCACGCCAACGGTGATCCATCCGCTGGGCGCATTCGACCCCGGTCATCTGCTCGACGTGCTGGCCGCGGAGAAGGTCACCGGAATCTTCTTGGTGCCTGCGCAATGGCAGGCGGTATGCAATGCGCAGCAGGCGAATCCGCGTGACGTGAGATTACGGGTGATGTCGTGGGGCGCTGCACCGGCATCGGACACCCTGCTGCGGCAGATGTCGGAAACCTTCCCCGGGACCCAGATACTGGCCGCGTTCGGCCAGACAGAGATGTCGCCGGTAACCTGCATGCTGCTCGGCGACGACGCGATCAGAAAGCGCGGCTCGGTCGGCAAAGTGATCCCGACCGTGGCGGCCCGCGTCGTCGACGAGGACATGAACGATGTGCCCATCGGGGAGGTTGGTGAAATCGTCTACCGCGCACCCACATTGATGAGCGGCTACTGGAACAACCCGGAGGCGACCGCCGAGGCCTTCGCCGGCGGTTGGTTCCACTCCGGGGACCTGGTCCGGATGGATGAGGACGGTTACGTCTGGGTGGTCGACCGGAAGAAGGACATGATCATCTCCGGCGGGGAGAACATCTACTGCGCAGAGGTGGAGAACGTCCTGGCCAGTCACCCGGCGATCGTCGAGGTCGCGGTGATCGGTCGGCCACACGAAAAATGGGGCGAAGTGCCCGTCGCGGTGGCGGCGGTGACCGAGGCGAACCTGCGCATCGAAGACCTCGGCGAATTCCTCGGCGAGCGGCTGGCGCGTTACAAACATCCCAAGGGGCTGGAGATCGTCGACGCGCTGCCGCGCAACCCCGCGGGCAAGGTGCTGAAAACCGAATTGCGGACCCGGTACGGCGCTTCGGGCGTCGCCCAAAGCGGTTCCATGACAAGAGATCCGGGGTAGGGCAGATCAAGCTGACATA
>DASQRI010000685.1:0-2825 GCA_035642975.1 Mycobacterium sp. | reverse complement strand
TCGACCAGTGTGGTGAGCCGGTCGGTGAGGACATCCGGGGCGATGCCCAACGCATCACGGAACTGGGCGAAGCGGGTCACCCCGTCCATGGCTTCGCGCAAGATCAAAAAGGTCCACCGTTCGCCGAGCACACCCAGGCTGCGGGCGATCGAACAGTTCGGATCTAGCACTTTCGACCTTGCCATGGCTCCACTCTAGCTGAGTTGTCCATTCCTATCCAGTAGGCTACGTTGGAGGAACCAACTCAGCATCTCACCCTGGAGGACGTCATGAAGCTCGCTGGAAGTACCGCACTCGCCACCGGAGCCAACCGGGGCTTCGGCCGGAGGGGTATCAGAGACATGCTGTTGAACGGACCGTTGGGTTTCGGTGCTGGCCCGTTGGGCAACATGTTCCGCGACATTCCCGACCATGAGGCTGCGGCGACGGTGGACGCGGCCTGGGAGCAGGGCACTCGGTATTTCGATACGGCACCGATGTATGGTGCCGGGCTGTCAGAGATCCGCTTAGGCGAGTACCTCGCCCAGCACGACCGCGATGACTACGTGTTGAGCACCAAGGTGGGCCGGCTCGTCTTGGATGAGATCGACACCGACGAGCGCGATTCGGAGATGTTTAAGTTCGGCCGCGCCAATCGCGTCGTCTATGACTACTCGGAAAAGGGCGCACTGAAATCGATCGAGGGCAGCCTCGATCGCCTTGGGGTGGACCGACTGGACTTCGTCTGGGTGCATGACGTCGCACAAGATTTTCACGGCGACACTTGGCTGGCGCAGTTGGAAACCGCCCGCACCGGAGCGTTCCGCGCACTGGCCCGGCTGCGCGAGGAGGGCGTCATCACGGGCTGGGGCCTGGGCGTAAACCTGACCGAGCCAGTCGAATTAACGCTGGGCCTGACCGACGCACAACCGGACAGCACGCTGCTGGCCGGGCGCTACACGCTGCTGGATCACGAGCACGCGCTGCAGCGTCTGATGCCCACCGCCGCAGCGCAAGGCGTCGACATCGTCATCGGTGGCCCCTACAACTCCGGCATCCTGGCTGGCGGCACCCTCTTCGAGTACCAAAATGCCCCAGCAGCGATCAGCGCCAAGGTCGCGCGCATCACCGAGATCGCGCAGCGTCACAACGTCCCCATCAAGGCAGCAGCGCTGCAGTTCTCGCTTGCTCACCCGGCCACCGCCGCGGTCATCCCCGGAGCCAGCAAGCCTGAACGCATCGCAGAAGACTACGCGGCGCTAAATACCACGATCCCCGACGACTTTTGGCACGAAATGCGTGACCAACATCTGGTCGCCGCCCACGCGCCGCTGCCCGTCGACCGATAACCCCCGTGACTCCGATGGCACATGTAGAGCCGGCCCCCGCCGCACCTGCGCACAGGTCATCGCGTGCCGTCGATCATCTCCGGCTCGGCCGACACGGGCGGCTCCCTCGCGTTGCTTCCCCTGCAGGCAGAAGCTACCTTCCGGAGCATGACCGTGGTGATCAACGGCAGGGACGACTTCACGCTGGAGAACTACCGGCGGGTGTCGGAGGGCGGGGAGCCGGTCGCCATCGGCCCGCGTGCGCGCGAGGCGATGGCCGCGGCGCGGGCGGACTTCATCCGGCTGCTCGAGTCCGACCGCACCCAGTTCATCTACGGCGTGACCAGCAGCTTCGGGCCGCGCGTCAAGGTCACGATCCCGCCGGAGCAGCAGCGGGCGCACGCCCGGGGGTTCGAGTTCCGCGGGAACTGGGCTCGCGGGTTCGGCGGCGGCTACCTCGACGAGCGGGTCGTGCGCGGCATCATCTTCGCCCGGCTTGCCAACTTCGTCGCCGGGAACTCCAAGGCCAGGCCGGTGATCGCCGAGCGGCTGGCGGCCCTGCTCGACGGCCCGCTGCCGCCGGTGCCGCTGGACGGGGAGGTCGGCGCGGGCGAGGCGCTGCCGCTGGCCCACGTGCTGCGCGGCTTCCGGCTCGATGACTTCGAGGAGGGCGAGGCCAACCCGGTGGCCAACGGATCCCCGGTGTCGGCTGCGCTGGCCGCGGACGCCGCGCTGCGGGCCGCCCCCAGGCTCGGCCGCGCCGAGCGAGCGCTGGCGCTGTCGGCGGCGGCGTTCGGCGTCCCGGCCGACGCCTATGCCGAGGAACTCGGTGAGCTGTGGGCAGACGCGGACGAGGCGGCTGCGCTGGCGGCGCTTCGCCGCCACCTGTCCGGCGCGTCGCCTGGCTGGCGGCAGGCAGGCCAGGTGCCGGCCAGCTACCTGGTCCTCGGCCGGGTGCTCGGGCAGGCGCACCGTGCGGTGGCGGGGTTGACCGAGGCGGCCCGGGTCTCGCTGCGGTCGGTGACCGACAACCCGGTGTACCTGCCGCCCGACGCTGCGCACCCGCTGGGGCGGGCCCTCTCCACCGGCGGCTTCCACAACGCCATGGCCTACCCTGCGCTGAATGCGCTCGCGGCTGTATGGGCCGACCTGACGCTGCTGGCCGGGAGGCACGTGACGGCGCTGCGGGCCGCCGATCCTGCGGCCGGCCCGGGACCGGAGCTAAGCGCGCTGGCCGAGGAGGCGCGGGCGGCGGCCATGCCCACGCTGCTGCCCGCGGCGGTCAACGACCCGCAGGACGACGTATCCTCGCCGGTCTTCGGCGCCTACCGCCGGGAGGCCACGGCCGCGGGGTGCCTCGACGGCGCCATCGCGCTGCTTGCCGGGGAGGCGGGCCGGGCGCTGGACGCCGCGGGGCGCCGGCCCGCTGTGCCGGTCAGGGATCCGCCGCAGGGCGTACGCGCGGCGCGCAAAGGACCCGACCCGGCATGACGGTGGTGCTGGATACCAGGGAGGACT
>DASQRI010000684.1:0-2287 GCA_035642975.1 Mycobacterium sp. | reverse complement strand
AAGTTGTTCCAGAACGCCGACACAGAATTGGCTCCGGGGAATCTGCCGGCCATGCCGACGATCGCAATTGCGTTGGACGGCAGCGAGTTCGATGAAGGTTCGATACTAATAGTCACACTCGTTGTCCTGCCTTCCGCCGCGTGGCGGCTCGCTGGCGCGCTGCGGCACGCTGCTGGGCCCGATCGCGAAGTCCGTTCGCGCGCTCGGTGCTGTCCTGGCCGGTGAGGCCGAGCTGGCCGACGAGCTCGGATGCAAGGTCGGCAAGTGTGGCGCCTTGCAAGAGAAGTGCCACCGGGGGCTCCACGCCGAAGTCTCCGCGAATGGTGTTCCTGATTCGCACGGCCATCAGCGAGTCCATGCCCAGTCCGGTTAACGGCTGGTTGGTCTGCATGGCCGAGTCGTCTGGGTAGCCCATGATGGCCGAAATCCGTTCGCGCAGCCGCGCGGTGACGATCTTTTGGGCCTCAGCAGGATCGACTTCGCGAAGCGCTTCGGGCCCCAGCCACTCACCGCCGTCGCTGAGTGCGTCCAGCTCCTCGACAACTCTTGCGAAGTAGCCGAGTTCGCGGATTTCGGGGAAGGCGGCGGCGGCGCGATCAAGACGCAGCCGTACGACACCGACCCTGGCGAGGTTGCCGCCCACCAGCGACTCAAGCGCCTCGATACCTTCGACAGGAGTAATGGGATCGAGAGCACTGAGCGTCAGCGAGCGCGCGGTTCCCACGTCCGACCACTGGCCCCAGTTGATCGCGGTTGCGGGCAGACCCGATGCTCGTCGCCACGCGACCAGGGCATCGAGCCACGCATTCGCGCAGGCGTACGCGCCCTGTCCCGGGGAGCCCAGCAGCGAGGCCACCGAAGAGAAGCCAACCCACCAGTCGAGCTGTCGGGTGGCCGTGACTTCGTGCAGCCGCAATGCGCCGCCCGCCTTGGGCGCCCAGACACGCTCCAGACTTTCCCTGCTGAGGTTGGCGACGAGATTGTCGTCAATTACCGCCGCCGAGTGGACGACTCCTCGTAATGGCAGTCCGGTCTCTTCGGCAGTTGTCACGAGTCGCTCCGCGACCCCGGGTGCAGAGATGTCGCCTGGCACGACGACAATGTCGGCGCGGCTTTCCAGATCGGCCAGGCTCTGCCGCTGCTCATCCGACGGGTGGCTGCGACCGTTGAGAACAATACGCCCGGCGCCCCTGTCGACCAGCCAGCGAGCGACGACCATGCCGATGCCGCCAAGACCGCCGGTGACGATGTAGGAGCCGTCTGGCCGAACGACCGACTCGCGCACGCGCTCGCCGAGCGTCGCACGCGATAGCCGTTCAACACATCTGCGCTCGCCCCGCCAGGCGATCACGTCATCGCTACCAGACGACCCCAGCTCGGCCGCCAGCTTCTCAACTGTTTCGTCCGCCGTATCGAAATCAACCAGGGTGGCGCGCAGGTCGGGATGCTCGTAGGCGAGTACGCGGATCAGACCGCTCAGGGCGCCGACTGCCGGGTCACCCGACTCGTCACCGACCACGAGGCCGTTCCTGGTTACCAGCCACAGCCGTGGAGGCTTGCCGTGCCAGCCGCCGACAACCGCGCGCACGGTCGCCGATATCGCGGCGATCAGATCGCGCGCACGCGCCAGCGCGCCGTCGCCGTCGGTGCCGTCGAACGGGCGCTGTCCGACGAAGACGATGACCCCGATGGGCGGAAGCTCGGCGTCTGCTGCGGTTTTCGCGAAAGTCTCCAGCACCGCGGACTCGTCGAAAAGATCTGCGCTGAGCATCCGCCGCGTTGATGAGCCAAATCTGTCAATGAAAGCCCGTGCGGTGTCCTTCGCCTCGAGCTCATGGGTCAACACCAGCCAGCTGCCGGCAGGCTCTTCAGCAGAGCCGGTTTCAATCGGAGTTGACGTTTGCGCCCAGCTGGCTTCAAAAACCTTCTGCGACAGCGGCAAAGGCACTGTTTGACGTTGAATCCGCCGAAGGTACACACCGGTGAGTTCCGCAGTCGGGTTTCCTGCGTCATCGGTCAGGGTGATCCGTCCCAGCTTGTTGGCGCCGTCGTCGTCGAGGCTCGTCAACTCGGCGTGGCACCTGGCCCGGCGGCCGACATCGCCGAACACCCGGATGGTCTCCAACGACACCGGTAGATAGGTGACTTCGGCCGAATCGGTGAGCAATTCGGCCGGCATCGCGGCAGCCAGGCCCTGCAGCGCCGCGTCGAGCATGACGGGATGGATCCGGTAACCGCGGTGGGGAGCAGCCTGGTCGGGGAGGACAATCTCGCTCTCCGAAGAACC
>DASQRI010000683.1:0-13518 GCA_035642975.1 Mycobacterium sp. | reverse complement strand
AGCTCGACGAAGTGATCGGCGAGGTCGCCTCCACACCCCTGGACCGCAGCCACCCGCTGTGGGAGTTCCATTTCGCCGAGGGACTGGCCGGTGGGCGGTTCGCGCTGATCGGCAAGATCCACCACGCGCTGGCCGACGGCGTCGCGTCGGTCAATCTGCTGGCCCGCGCAATGGATCTCAAGGACGCACCGACCGATGAGCGCGACGACGACGAGGCCCGCGCCACGCCGACGGCCGCGGGCCTGCTGCGCCAGGCCGGGCGCGACCACGTCCGGCAAATCGCCGAGCTGCCCGGGCTGGTCCGAGACGCCGTCGTGGGATTCACCCGAGTGCGCCGCCGCACCAGGGAGCGCGGCGATCACCCGGACCTGGCGGAGGCGTTCGACGCGCCACCGACCTTCCTCAATCACGTCGTGTCGCCCCAGCGTCGATTCGCCACTGCCGCACTCCGACTGGCCGACGTCAAAGCGACCGCCAAGGGATTGGGTATCACGCTCAACGACGTGGTGCTGGCCACGGCGGCCGGCGGGCTGCGGCAGCTGTTGTTGCGCTACGACGGCAAAGCCGACCGTCCGATCATCGCGTCGGTACCGACCGCGACCGACAAGTCCGACCGGGTCACTGGCAACGAGATCAGCGGTCTGTCGATTTCGTTGCCGGTGCACGTCGCCGACCCCGCCGAGCGTGCCCAACTGGTGGCGCTGGCGACCAAGATCGCCAAGGAGGATCACGAGATTCTCGGCCCACGCCTGTACGGGCAGATGATGGCCTATCTACCGACGGCGATCGCCCCGGCGGCATTTCGGTGGCTGGGCCAGCGCGACGCACCCAACAAGATGATGAACGTCGCGGTGTCCAGCGTTGCCGGACCGCGAGAGCGTGGCCACTTCGGCGGCGCCCCGGTCAGCGAGATCTACTCGACGGGCGTGCTGTCCCCCGGCGCCCCGGTCAATATCACCGTGTGGAGCTACGTCGACCAGCTCGGCGTCGCGGTGCTCACCGACGACCAGACCTTCAACGACCCTCATGAAGCGACCGACGCGCTCGGTCAGGCGTTCAGGGAATTACGCAGTGCAGCAGGAGTTTCAGCGCTGAACAGCGAGACCGACGTGATTGCCGAACACGCGTTGCGCTGACAGCATCCGTGATCTAGGCGGCCAGGACGGCATCCAGCGCCGAATAAAACAGGCCAAGCCCGTCGTCGGAGGGCCCGGTCAACGCCTCGATGGCATGCTCGGGGTGCGGCATCAGCCCGACGACACGGCCGTTGGCGGAGCTGATACCGGCGATGTCGCGCAGCGAGCCGTTGGGGTTGTCATGGTAGCGAAACACCACTCGGCCTTCGCCTTCCAGCTCGTCGAGCACCTCGGCGGACGCCACGTAGCGCCCCTCACCGGACTTCAACGGGATCAGCAGGTCGGCGTCGGACTCGTAACGCGAGGTCCATGCCGTCGACGTCGACGCCACCCGCAGCCACACGTCGCGGCAGACGAAATGCAGGCCGGCGTTTCGGGTGAGCGCCCCGGGCAGTAGCCCGGCCTCACACAGCACCTGAAAGCCGTTGCAAATGCCCAAAACCGGCAACCCGTGCTCGGCCGCGGCGATGACTTCACCCATTACCGGGGCGAACCTGGCGATGGCACCGGCCCGCAGATAGTCGCCGTAGGAGAATCCGCCGGGCACCACAACCGCGTCGACACCCTTGAGGTCGGCGTCGGCGTGCCAGAGGCTGATGGCTTCCGCGCCGATGGAGCGCGCCGCTCGGGCAGCGTCCACGTCGTCGAGCGTCCCGGGGAAGGTGATGACGCCGATCCGCGCCGTCACTGCGGTTCTCGGCTTACTGTCCAGTCCTCGATCACGGTGTTGGCCAACAGCGACTCGGCAATCTCGGCGAGCGCCGAGTCGTCGACGCTGTCGTCGACTTCAAGTTCAAACCGCTTGCCCTGTCGCACGTTTGAGATTCCGTCATGCCCAAGCCGACCCAACGCGCCGACGATCGCCTGACCCTGCGGGTCGAGGATCTCGCCCTTGGGCATCACATGCACAACCACCCGGGCCACCCGCGCTCCTCCTGCTGATCTGTTGCTCGGCGCCAACTCTACCGGTCGACACCCGGGCGTCGCGTCAGCACGAGCCGATGTAGGCCGTGCATACCGGCAACGTCATGGCGTCCAGCACCTGGGTGTCCGCGATTATCGGCCAGGGCTGCTGCGGCTGCTCCGAGGACCACAGCGTCAGTTCGCTGATCGTGCTGTTTTCCGGGTGCGCGACAAGATAGGTGTGCATGATCACCGGTCCACTGACCACCGCGGCCAGCCGATTGGGCTCGTCGGTGGTCACCGACGGCGACTCCGCCGCCGCCCCCAGTTGGCAGCCGCGCAACGCGGCCGCGGCGACGTCGAGCACCGACGACGCGTCCTGGCCACCGCGTGCGGTGTCGCCACGCCAGTGCAGGACTTGGGCCTGCAGTTGCCACTGCCCTTGCGGGTTGCCGACGGTCGCCCGGCTGGCGACCGCGGAGTTGCGGGTGTCTTGGGGGAACACCGGAGTCGCACACACCTCCTCGAACCGGAACCGGGGCGTCGTCGTGCCGGTCGTCGGTACCGCGACGCCGGCCAGCGACGGCCAGCGGTACGTCGAGTTCAGCGGTATCGCGGCCGGCGAGATCCATGCCGTGTCGGGGATCCGGTCGCACACCGGCGGACAGGTCTCCTGGTCGGCGTGGGCGGTGCCCGACGGCAGACAGGCCACCGCCACACCGCCCGCAATCAACATCGTCATCAGGACTAGGCGCATGCCAGGCACCCCATGAGCGCACAATCGTAGACATGCAACTCACGCATTTCGGCCATTCCTGCGTACTCGCCGACTTCGGCCACACCACCGTGCTGTTCGACCCGGGAAACTTCTCCCACGGCTTCGAGGGCATCACTGGTCTTTCCGCGATCGTCATCACCCATCAGCACCCCGATCACGTGGATCAGCAGCGTTTGCCCGCGCTTCTCGATGCCAATCCCGGCGCCGCGCTCTACGCCGACCCCCAGACCACCGAGCAGCTTGATGTGCCGTGCCAATCGGTGCATGTCGGCGACGAGCTGTCCGTCGGCGAGCTGACCATCCGCGCGCTGGGGGGCAGACATGCCGTCATCCATCCGGAAATCCCAGTGATAGACAACATTTCGTATCTCATCAATGATGGCGAGCATCCCGCCCGGTTCATGCACCCCGGCGACGCCCTGTTCGTCCCGGACGAACCGGTCGACGTGTTGGCGACTCCCGCGGCGGCACCGTGGATGAAGATCTCCGAGGCCGTCGACTACCTGCGCGCGGTGGCGCCGGCGCGGGCGGTGCCCATCCACCAAGGCGTCGTCACCCCGGAAGCGCGGGGCATCTACTACAGCCGGCTCAGCGAGATGACCAGCACCGACTTCCAGGTGCTGCCCGAGGAAAGCGCTGTCACCTTCTAACACGCGAGCAGACGTAAAAGCCCCCGACGCCTCGGCGTGTCGGGGGCTTTTACGTCTGCTCGGCCTGCTAGGCGATGTCGCTGACCGCACCGCGGCCCGCGGCACGACCGGAGAAGATGCATCCGCCCAAAAACGTCCCCTCCAGCGCGCGGTAACCGTGTACGCCGCCGCCGCCGAAACCGGCCACCTCGCCGGCCGCGTACAGCCCGTCGAGTGGAGTACCGTCGGCCTTGAGCGCCCGCGAGGCCAGGTCGGTTTCCAACCCGCCCAACGTCTTTCGCGTCAGAATGTGTAGCTTTACCGCGATCAGCGGCCCCGCCTTCGGGTCGGTCAAGCGGTGCGGAGCGACCACTCGGCCCATCCGGTCGCCCAGATACGCGCGAGCAGCACGGATCGCGGTGATCTGGCTGTCCTTGGTGAAGCGGTTGGCGATCTCGCGATCGCGCGCGGTGACCTCTTCAGCGACCGTCGCATAATCCAACGGTGCCACGTCGGGCAACTTGTTCATTGCCGACACCAAGTCGTGCAATGAGTTTGCGCTGACGAAGTCGACGCCCCGATCAACGAACGCCTGCACCGGGCCCGGCGCGCCTGACCCAGCCCGTGATGCCAGCAGCTGGCGCACACTGCGCCCGGTCAGGTCGGGGTTTTGCTCCTGGCCGGACAGGCCGAATTCCTTGCCAATGATCTTGGCGTTCAGCACAAACCAGGTGTAGTCGTAGCCCGACTTCGCGATGTACTCCAGAGTTCCGAGTGTGTCGAAGCCGGGATACAGCGGCACCGGCAACCGCTTGCCCTTGGCGTCCAGCCACATCGACGACGGCCCCGGGATGATCCGGATGCCGTGCAGCGGCCAGATTGGGTCGTAGTTGGTGATGCCCTCGGTGTAGTGCCACATCCGGTCCCGGTTGATCACCCGGGCGCCGGCCTTCTCGGTGATCGCGATCATCCGGCCGTCGACGTGGGCGGGGACACCGGCGAGCAGCTGCTCGGGGACTCGCCCCATCCGCTTGGGCCAGTTGGCCCGCACCATATCGTGATTGCCCCCGATGCCTCCGCTGGTGACGATCACCGCTGAAGCACGGAATTCGAAGTCCCCAATAGCTTTTCGCGACGACGAGACACCGCGGGGTTCCGCCGACGGCTCCAGCACGGTCCCACGGACCCCGGTCACCGCCTCACCTTCCACGATCAGCTCGTCGACCTGGTGACGGTGTGCGAAACGCACGTTCGGCTGGTCGCGCAGCCGTCGCGCGAAGATCTCCACCAAAGCCGGCCCGGTTCCCAAGGTGATGTGAAAACGAGGTACCGAGTTGCCGTGCCCCTGCGCGTCGTAGCCGCCGCGCTCAGCCCACCCCACCAACGGGAAGATCCGCAGGCCCCTGGCGCGCAACCAACTGCGTTTCTCCCCGGCGGCGAAATCGACGTAGGCATGTGCCCATTGGCGCGGCCAATAGTCTTCCTGCCGGTCAAAGGCCGCGGTGCCGAGCCAGTCCTGCAGCGCAAGATCGTGGCTGTCGTGGACACCCAGCCGACGCTGCTCGGGGCTGTCGACGAAGAACAAGCCGCCGAATGACCAGAATGCCTGCCCACCGAGGTTGGCGCTGTTCTCCTGGTCGACGATCAGCACCCGTTTGCCGCGATCCACCACCTCGCACGCGGCCACCAGGCCGGCCAGGCCCGCCCCGACGATGATGACATCAGCTTGGGTTTCGCTCATGGCGCTACACAGTAGCGACCCGAACGGTCAGGCGGCGTCGAGAACGGCCTGATCGGCCCGCCACTCATAGACGGTCGGTGCACACCCCTGCAGCAGGGCCAGGTCCACCGCGTCCAGCATCGCTTGCAGCGGCCCGGGCTTGCGCAGATGACGGGCCGCGACCGCGACTCGCACGATGCCGCCGCGGCGCGCCACGCGCTCGGCCGACAGCACCAACATCCGGCACCACCACGGCTCGGCCAGGAAACCTTCTCCGATGCCCAGCACGCGTGCCCGCACCGTCGACTGCCGGACCAGATCAGTGATCCCATGCAAATCAGCTAGGAGCCGGAACCCGTTCTGCGGCAAAGCAATAACCGTACCGGGCGACGCGGTCCAGCCCGGCGCCGCGAACAGCCGGGTGCGCAGCCCGAGGTGCTCGAGCACGCGGTCCGCGGCCATGATTCGCAAGTTGGCCTCATGCGCGGGCAGTGCGGCGAACTCGCCGCGGCGCTTCTTGGTGGCCGCGTCGTCGTAGCCGTTCAGCAGGATCGCGTCACCGGCGGAACGCCGGCCGGCCAGCCACTCGACGGTGGCCGGATCACGATCCAGTCGGTAGCCGCCTTTCAGGCGCGGGGCCACCAACAACGACATCGGTACCGCCCGAGTGTCCATCTGTGTGCAGAACTCGGCGACGTCGCCCATTGTGCGTTCGCAGATCCCGGAAACCGAGACGATCAACTTCCCAGACACATCACAATTTTGACGATGCGAGATGTCCAGATGGTGACGTACACGCGGATAACAAGCGTCAATCAGGCCCGTCGACCAGCTAATTCGGCAGCACAGCCTCGACGGCCGCGATCACCTCCGGGGCGTCCGGAACCGTTCGGGGGCGGAATCGATTGACCACATCTCCGCCGGGGGCGATCAGGAACTTCTCGAAGTTCCATTGAACGTCACCGGCCTCGCCGGCGGCGTCGGGCGTCTTGGTCATTTCGGTGTACAGCGGATGCCGGCCCGGCCCGTTGACCTCGGCTTTGGCTAGCAGCGGAAACGTCACGCCGTAGGTGGTGGAGCAGAACGTTTGGATTTCTTCGGCGGATCCGGGCTCCTGGCCCATGAACTGATTGCACGGCACCCCGAGGACGGTGAGCCCACGGTCGCCGTAGTCCCGCGCAAGCTGTTCAAGGGCAGCGTATTGCGGCGTCAATCCGCATTTCGACGCCACGTTGACCACCAGCACGGCGCGGTCGCCGTAGTCGGCCAGCGACATCGGATGGCCATCGAGGCTGGTCAGAGCGATCTCGGTCACGGTCATATCCGGAGGCTACCGCAGCGCAAAGTATCTTGGTCAGCTAGCTAATTTCTCGTTAGGCTGGCGATCATGGTTTCTCCCGCGGCGCCGTCCGCCGCGAACACCGAACTCGACCCGCCCGACTATCCGGATGGCCTGGATGCCCGCCTGCTGCGCATAGCCGGTGTCTGCATTCTCGCTTCGGTGATGGCGATCCTGGACGCCACGGTCGTCAGCGTGGCCCAGCGCACGTTCATCGTGGAATTCGGGTCCACTCAGGCCGTCGTCGCCTGGACGATAACGGGTTACACGCTCGCCCAGGCCAGCGTGATCCCGCTGGCGGGGTGGGCGTCCGACCGGTTCGGCACCAAACGGCTGTTCTTGGGCGCGGCTTTGTGGTTCACGTTGGCGTCGCTGCTGTGTTCGACGGCGTCCAACATCACCGAGCTCATCGCGTTTCGGGTGATCCAGGGACTCGGCAGCGGAATTCTGGTGCCGTTGGTGTTGATCATCCTGACACGCGAAGCCGGTCCACGGCGGCTCGGCCGGCTGATGGCGGTGCTGGGTATCCCGATGCTCCTTGGCCCGATGTGCGGACCGGTCCTCGGCGGCTGGCTGATCGGCGCCTATGGCTGGCAATGGATTTTCCGGATCAACCTGCCGCTCGGTGTGATGGTGCTGATTCTCGCGGCGTTGCTATTTCCGAGAGATCGCCCGAGACCGTCGGAGACGTTCGACTTCATCGGCCTGCTCCTGCTGTCGCCCGGGTTGGCAACGCTGCTGTTCGGAATTTCGTCGGTGCCGCGGTGCGGCACGTTCGCCGACAACCATGTGTGGATACCGGTGCTCATCGGAATGACATTGATTGCTGCATTTGTTCTGCACTCGCTGAACCGGGCCGAGCACCCCCTGATCGACCTGCGGCTGTTCAAGAACCGGGTGGTCGCGTCCGCGAACTTGGCGATGTTCTTGTTCTCCGTCGGGTTCTTCGGCGCCGTCCTGGTGTTTCCCAGTTATCTGCAACAGCTGCTGCATGAGACGCCGCTGCAGTCCGGGCTGCAGCTGATCCCGCAGGGACTCGGCGCGATGTTGAGCATGCCGCTCGCCGGTACCTTGATGGACAAACGTGGACCCCGCAATGTCCTGCTGGTTGGGATCACGCTGATCAGCACCGGATTGACGATATTCACTTATGGCGCTTGGATATACGCGGACTACCTGCCGATCCTGTTGGTCGGCTTGGTCGTTACCGGCATAGGCCTGGGCTGCACCCTGACGCCGCTGTCCGGGTCGGCAGTACAGGCGTTGGCGCCCAAACAGGTAGCGCGCGGGTCCACACTGCTCAGCGTCAATCAGCACGTCGCCACTTCGGTCGGCACCGCATTGATGTCGGTGATCTTGACCAGTCAGTTCAACCGCAGCCAAAGCATCACCACCGCAGAGAAACTCGGGATCCTCCGAGGAAAACTCGGCAAGCACGGCGCACCGGCGCCGTCCCACGACGCGGTCTCCCCGGATTTCACCATCCGTCTGATGCACGACCTCACACACGCCTACACGCTCGTCCTCGTGGCGTCGATCGTCATCGTCGCGTTGGCGCTCCTGCCGGTGGCGTTACTGCCCAACAAGCCGCCGCCGGCGGGCAAGCGCGAAACGCCGGTGCCGCTTTACTGACCGGGCGCTGCGCACTTCGCGCCGCCACTGCGCGGCAACTTGATTGCGATCGTGCCTCCGCGATTGCCGGCGCCGGGGCTGCTGGTCAGCGTCACCGGGGTGCTGGAGCTCGTTGGCGATGTTGGCTTGCTGGTTCCGGTCACCCGGGTCGCCGCGGCCGTCTGCCTGCTGTTGCTGATCCTCGCGATGTTCCCGGCCAACATCTATGCGGCCAGGATGCCGAACCCGCCCAAGTCGATGACGACGCAGCTACCCCTGCGCACCGCTGAGGAGATCATCTACCTGGCCGCTGCCGTAGCGGTCGCTATCGGCGGCAGCTAGCAGCCAAGCGTATTGGTAGGCAACCTCTTTCCAGCGTTCGTAGCGCCCGCTGATCCCGCCGTGGCCGGCGGTCATCTGAGTCTTCAACAGGACCGGATTACCGTCGGTCTTGGTGTGCCGCAACGCGGCGACCCATTTCGCGGGCTCGACGTAGTAGACGCGGGTGTCGTGCAGGGATGTCATCGCAAGGATGGCCGGATACTTCTGGGCCGCGACGTTCTCGTACGGCGAATACGATTTCATGTAATCGTAGACAGCCTTGTCACTCAATGGGTTTCCCCATTCGTCCCACTCGGTGACGGTCAGTGGCAGCGACGGATCCAGGATCGTCGTCAGCGGGTCGACGAACGGCACCTGAGCCAGAATTCCGGCGAACAGCTCGGGTGCGATGTTGGCCACCGCGCCCATCAGCAGACCACCGGCGCTGCCGCCCAGCGCCACCAGCTGATCCGGTCGGGTCAGCCCGGAGTCCACCAGATGCTGTGCAACCGCGACGAAGTCGGTGAACGTGTTCTTCTTCTCCAACAGCTTGCCGTGCTCGTACCACAGCCGGCCCATTTCACCGCCGCCGCGAACGTGCGCGATGACGAACACCATGCCGCGATCCAGCAGTGAAAGCCGCGCGATCGAGAATCGCGGATCTTCACACATCTCGTACGCTCCGTAGCCGTAAACAAGTGCTGGAGCGGGGAATTCGATATTGGCACGGTGTACGACCGAGACCGGGATCCGGGCGCCGTCGGCTCCGTACGCCCAATCACGTCGTTCGACGTAGTCCTCGCGCCGGTAGTCACCCAACACCGGCTGCTCGCGCAACAGTGTGCGCTCACCGGTGACGAGATCCATGTCGTAGATCCGCACCGGGGTGACGAACGATCCCGCGCCGATCCGCAGCTTGGGCGAGTCCCAATTCGGGTTGGCGCCCAGCCCGGCCGACATCAGCTCGGAATCGAACGAGATGTCTTCTGGCCGACCATAAGCCTTACCATCGATGGGCCACAACTGGATTCGGGGTAACGCCTCACCGCGGTAGCTGACCACCAGGTGGCCGGCGAAGGCGTCTACCGCATCCAGCCTGACGTCGTCGCGGTGCTCGATCAATGTGCGCTGCGCGCCGGGGTCGTCGACCGGCGCCTCGGCGAGCTTGAAATTCACCGCGCCGTCGTTGTGCAGGATCAGGAACCGGTTCTGCCCGTCGACGATTGCGTGCTCTACCGAATACTCGACGCCGTCGCGGCGCGGCAGCACAGTGACGAACTCGGCATATGGGTCCGCGGCGTCGGCGTAACGCACCTCGGAGGTGATGGCGGACCCCGAAGCGATCAAAACATAAGCGTCGCTGCGGGTCCTGCCGACACCGAGCCAGTACTTCTCATCGGCTTCGTGGTACACCTTTTCCGCGGGCAGACCTGACGCAAGCCGATGCCGCCACACGGTGTCTGGGCGCCATGCCGCGTCGAGCGTGACGTAGTAGACGGTTCGATTGTCGGTCGCCCAAGTCGCCCCCGCGCCGATGCCGACGATCTCGTCGGGATATTGCTCACCGGTGCGAAGATTCCTGAATCGCAACGTGTATCGCTCGTCGCCGACCACATCGACGGAGTAAGCCAGCACGTTGCCGTCGGGGCTGACGCTGGCGGCGCCAAGTGAGAAAAAATCGTGACCCTCCGCCTCGACGTTTTCATCGAGCAACACCCGCTCGCCGGGAATATCGGTGTGTTCGTCGAAGACCGGCGGGTTCCAGTCGCTGGGATCGGTTACCGGGCAACGGCATTGGACGCCGTACTGCTTTCCTTCAAAACTTCGGGCGTAGTACCACCAGTCGCCGCGCCGGACCGGTACCGACAGATCGGTTTCCTTGGTGCGTGCTTTGATCTCGTCGAAGATCCGCTGCCGTAACGGCTCGAGCTGAGCGGTCGTCTGGTCGGCGTAGTTGTTCTCCGCTTCCAGATAGCCAACCACCTCGGGACTCGATTTGTCGCGCAGCCATTCGTAAGGATCGATGAACACCTCACCGTGGAACTCTCGGCGAGTCTCCACCCGTTTGGCGACCGGCGGCGTAGCAGGGTCGGTCATGCGCTCGGACCGATCCAGTCGTCGAAACGTAGTCCCGAAATTCGCTCGTAAGCCTCGACGTAACGGGTCCGGGTAGCATCGATGATGCTCTGAGGAAGCGCCGGAGGCGGCTTGGATCCGGAGCGATCCCAGCCGGACTCTGGACCAGTCAGCCAGTTACGAACGAACTGTTTGTCGAAACTGGCCTGCGCCTCGCCGGCACGGTAATTGGCCGCAGGCCAGTACCGCGACGAATCCGGGGTGAAGACCTCGTCAGCCAGCACCATGGTGCCGTGCTCATCGGTACCGAACTCGAATTTGGTGTCGGCGATGATGATTCCCTTCCGAAGCGCGTGGTCGGCGGCCTGTACATAGGTCTGAAGTGTGCGGTCGCGCAGTTGGTTGGCCCGCACTCCACCGACCATCTGGATCACCTGTGGGAAGGAGATGTTCTCGTCATGTTGTCCCAGTTCGGCTTTCGTCGCCGGGGTGAACAACGGTGTGGCGAACCTGCTTGCTTCGACGAGGCCCGGCGGCAAGGAGATGCCGCAGACTTTTCCGGTCTGCTGGTAGTCCAGTAAGCCCGAGCCGGTCAGATACCCGCGGGCAACACACTCCACAGGCATCATCTCGAGCTTCCGCACCACCAGCGCCCGGCCTAGGACCTCGTCGGGGATACGCGGATCATCCGGCGGACCGGCCAAGTGGTTGGGTGCCTCGACGAGGTTGAAGAAGAACACGCTCATTGCGGTCAGGATGCGCCCTTTGTCGGGAATCATGCTGTCGAGCACATAGTCAAACGCCGAAATCCGATCGGTCGCGACGAACAACAGGTGAGCGTCGTCGATGCGGTACAGCTCGCGGACCTTGCCACTGGCCAGGTGCTGGTAGTCGGACAGCGCGGGACGCATCGGGACAGCCTAGCCGGGTGACGATGCGAGCCAACAAGGCCCGCGGTGGGGGTCCCCCCAGCCGCGAAGCGGCGAGGGGGCGAGCGCGGCCATCGGATCTAGCCGGGTGACGATGCGGGCCTGGAAGGCCCGCGGGCGCAGCGCCGAGTGTGCTGGGATCAGGCATATGAAATCGCGGTATCTCCCCTATGCCACAACGCCGGGCCGGTTGCTGGCTCAATTGCTCAGCGACGTCGTCGTCGTCATCTGGACATTCGTATGGGTGCTCGTCGGGCTGGCCGTCCACAGCGCGATATCGACGATCGCCGAGGTCGGTCGGCAGGTGCAAGGCGGCGCGCATGGTGTCGCTGACAGCCTCCAGTCGGCCGGCCACAGCGCCCATCGCATCCCGCTGGTCGGTGGTGCCGTCAGCGAGCCGCTCACCGCGGCCAGTAAGGCCGCCCTGGACATCGCCGGCGCGGGTCACAACCTGGACACCACCGCGAGCTGGCTGGCCGTGGTGCTTGCCCTGGCGGTAGCGGCGCCGCCGGCTCTTGCGGTGGTGGTGCCCTGGCTGGTGCTGCGCATCCGGTTCTTCCGGCGCAAATGGACGGTGAGCGCCCTGGCTGCCACGCCTGCCGGTGAGCAGCTGTTGGCGCTGCGGGCGTTGGCCAACCGGCCATTACGTCGGCTTACCGTGGTCAGCGCCGACCCGGTCGGGGCCTGGCGCCGTGAGGATTTTGGCACCATCCGCGGGCTCGCCGCCCTGGAGCTGCGATCGGCAGGGATCAGAGTTCGCGCCCGCTGAGCTCCACGACCATGTGCCGGATACCGGTATGCCGGTTGCTGCGAGTCCATTCCACGTCCCGTACAACCCGCACGACGCCGAAACGCGAAAGCAGTTCTTCGAACAGCACCCGTAGCTCCAGCCGCGCCAGGTTGGCGCCCAGACAGTAATGCACGCCCTGACCGAAACCTAAGTGCGGATTGGGCTTTCGGGTGATATCGAACTCGTCGGCGCGGTCGAATACGGTGGCGTCGCGGTTGGCCGAGCCTTCCCATATCTGGACCTTCTGACCCGCCGCGATCGACTGTCCGCCGAGCGTGACTGCGCGGGTGGCGGTGCGCCGCTTGGACGGCGACGGCGACGTCCACCGGACCATCTCTTCCACCGCTGTCGGCAGAGAGTCCAAATCCGCGCGCAGCGACCGCAATTGCTCTGGATGGTCGGCCAGCGCCAGCAGCCCACCCCCGACCGCATTGCGCGTCGTCTCCGCGCCGGCGCTGAACAGCAGACTGAAGAACAAATACAACTCGAGATCCGACATCACCGGGGCAGCTTCCCCTCCCAAGTCGTCCGGCTTAGCATTGGCAACGATCGACAACATGTCGTCAGTCGGCTGCGCACGCTTCGACGCGATCAACTCCTGTCCGTAGGTATACATCCGCGAGCCGGCCTCCTCGGCCGACAACTGCGCCAGCTGTGACACTGCAGCCCTACGTGATCCACCGAAGTCGAACTGCGGCTCGATGGCCTCGAAAAGCCAATGTCGTTCGGATTCCGGCACTCCCAGCAAGATACAGATCATCTGCATCGGCAGCTCAGCGGCGATGTCGACGAGAAAGTCGAACGGCTCGCCCGGCACCACCGCATCCAGTAGCCGACGCGTCCGGGCCCGCAGGTCCTCTTCGACCAGCCCGATCATCCGCGGCGTCAGCCCGGAGCTGACGAGTCGGCGAATCTGCGAATGCCGCGGGTCGTCCATCATGTTGAGCACCTGGCCCGCGATGGCCAAATCTTGTAGCAGCGTGCCGCCAAACGGTCGGTCACCGCCGGTCACCGAGGAGTAAGTCACCGGATCCTTCAGCACCGCAAGCGTTTCCGCGTAGGTCGCGACGGACCAGAAGCCCTCTCCGTCGGGAGTGTGGTCGGTCGGGCCGTGCCAGTACACGGGCGCATCTCGGCGGTGCACGGCAAACAACTCGTGCGGAAAACCGTTGGCGAAGTTGTCCAGATCGGTGAAGTCGACGTCCGCGAGCGCCCCGGCCATCGTCACAGGATGGCGCCTGGGGCGTACTTTGCGGCGTCCGGGTAACGGGCCACCAACGCATCGA
>DASQRI010000682.1:0-2353 GCA_035642975.1 Mycobacterium sp. | reverse complement strand
GCTGCGCCTTGGTGCGGTCTACATCGATGTCGAAGTCCGGGTAGTCGAAGCGCTGCTGGATGCGTGCATCCACCACGCCCGGCACTTGACGCACCTCGTCGAGAATCTGGTTGGCGACAACGCGGTTGTCACGCACATTCTCGCCGTCAATCTCGATGTCGATCGGCGAGGGCATGCCAAAGTTCAGGATCTGCGTGATCATGTCGGCCGGCAGCGAATAGAACGTCACGCCGGGGAACTCTTGCGCGACCATTCGGCGGATCGCCGCGAGGTAATTGGCGGTCGGGCGGTGATCCGGCTTGAGCGAGACCATGATATCCGCGTCCGCCGCGCCAAGCACGCCGGTCGCCGTGTGGGTCAGGTTCATGCCGCTATACGGAAGGCCGATATTGTCGACGATCGCGTCCAGTTCGCGCGCAGGGATCACCCCCCGCATCGCGGTCTCCACTTGGTCGGCGAGCCGCGCGGTTTCCTCTATGCGGGTGCCGGTTTTTGCGCGCATATGAAGGATGAACTGACCGCTGTCGGTGTTGGGGAAGAAGTCCTGGCCGAGCCAGGGTCCGAGCGCGAAGAGCGCCAAGCAGCAGGCCAGGAATCCCGGAATGAACACGCGACGACGGCGCACCAGGAGCGTCAGCAGGTCGCGATAGGCATACCGCGTCCGCTCGAAGCCACGCTCGAAGCCGCGCTGGAAAACCGCCAGCGGATTGTGCGAGCGCTCCGCCCCATGCAGCTTGCGCCGCAGCAGGTACATCGCCATCGTGGGGACGAGTGTGCGCGACAGGAAGTAAGAAGCCAGCATCGCGAACACCACCGCCTCGGCCAGCGGCATGAACAGATAGCGTGCAACGCCTTGCAGCAGGAACATCGGCACGAACACGATGCAGATGCAAAGCGTCGAGACCAGCGCCGGCACCGCGATCTGAGAGGCGCCGTTGAGGATCGCCTCGCGCAGCGGCTGCCCGTCCTCGAGGTAGCGTTCCATGTTCTCGATCGTCACCGTCGCATCGTCGACCAGGATGCCGACGGCGAGCGCGAGGCCGCCGAGCGTCATGATGTTGATCGTCTCGCCCAACGCGCTCAGCACCATCACCGACGTCAGGATCGACAAGGGGATCGACACCGCAATGATCAGCGTGCTGCGCCAACTGCCGAGGAACAGGAGGATCATCAGCGCGGTCAGGCACGCCGCGATCACAGCCTCGCGCACCACATCGGCGACCGCGGCCTTGACGAAGATCGACTGGTGGCCGATCGCCCTGATGTGGAGCTGCGGCGGCAGCGTCTGCTCCACCCGCGGCAGCAGCACGCGGATGTCGTCGACCACGTTGATCGTCGACGCGTTGCCGGCCTTCAGGACCGTCACCAACACGCCGCGCTGGCCGTTCAGCCGCACGATGTTGGTTTGCGGCGCAAACCCGTCGTTGACGGTGGCGACATCGCGCAGGTAGATCGTGGCGCCGCCGATCGTGCGGATCGGCAGGTCGTTGAGCTGCTCGATCGTGCGCGGCGCCGCGTTGGTGCGCACATCGTATTCGAACTGCGAGATCTTCGCCGTGCCGGACGGCAGCACGAGGTCCTGTGCGTTCACCGCGTTCAGCACGTCGGTCGGCGACAATCCCTTTGCTTGTAACTGCCCCGGATTAAAGGCGATCGTGACCTGCCGCTGCTTGCCGCCGTATGGATACGGAATCGTGGCGCCCGGCACGGTGACCAGTTGCGTGCGCAGGAAATTGAGGCCGAGGTCGTTGAGTTGCTGCTCGGACAGGTTGTCGCCAGACAGCCCGAGTTGCAGGATGGGCACGTTGGAGGCGCTGTAGTTCAGGATTTCCGGCGGATCGGTCCCCGGTGGCGTCTGCCGCAGCAGAAGCTGCGAGGCGGCCGTCACCTGCGCGTTCGCAGTATCGAGGCTGGCGCCTGGTTGGAGGAAGATCTTGACCAGGGCGATTCCGTTGTAACTGGTCGATTCGATGTGCTGGATGTTGTCGACCAGCGTCGTCAGCGATCGTTCGTACGACGAGGTCAGCCGCCCCTCCATCTCTTCGGCATTAAGGCCGGTATAGGTCCACACCACCGCGATCACGGGGATGTTGATGTTCGGAAAGATGTCCGTCGGCGTGCGCAGGATCACGAGCGGGCTGAGGATCAGGACCAGCAACGACAACACCACGAAAGTGTACGGTCGATCGAGTGCGATTCGGACGATCCACATGCGTGGCCAATTTCCTAGCGGTTGGACCGTGGCCTCGGGCCGACGCCTAGTCCGTGATCCAGTCAGCGGCCCGAGGCGTGCGATAGCCTCCGATCCGCGATTGCGGTGCGTTCCTCCTCGCGGTGTCGCCGTTGGCCCCAG
>DASQRI010000681.1:0-3053 GCA_035642975.1 Mycobacterium sp. | reverse complement strand
CCGTTCGCCCGCAATGTGCGGTTTTATCCGACCGCGGCGGCCGCGCAACGCGCCGGCTTCCGCGCGTGTAAACGCTGCCGTCCGGACGCGTCGCCGGGTTCGCCGGAATGGAACATCCGAGGCGACCTCGTCGCACGCGCCATGCGGCTGATCGCCGACGGCACCGTGGACCGCGAGGGTGTCTCCGGCGTTGCCGCCCGACTCGGATACACCACCCGACAGCTCGAGCGGCTGCTGCAGGCCGAGACCGGCGCCGGCCCACTTGCCCTGGCCCGCGCCCAGCGCACCCAGACCGCGCGGGTGCTGATCGAAACGACGGATCTGCCTTTCGGCGATGTCGCTTTTGCTGCAGGCTTTTCCAGCATCCGCCAGTTCAACGACACGGTGCGATCGGTGTGTGACCGCACTCCGACTGAGCTCCGCAAACGTGCGGCCAACCGGTTCGGCCGCGACGGCGCCTCGCCGGGGACGGTGTCGCTGCGATTGCCGGTGCGGGTTCCGTTCGCCTACGAGGGGGTCTTCGGTCACCTGGCAGCCAGCGTGGTGCCCGGCTGCGAAGAGGTGCGCGACGGCAGCTTTCGCCGCACTCTGCGGCTGCCGTTCGGCAACGGCATCGCCAGCCTGACACCGGCACCGGATCATGTCCGATGCCTGTTGGTGCTCGATGACTTTCGCGACCTGACGACCGCGATCTCGCGGTGCAGACGACTTCTCGACCTCGACGCCGACCCGGAGGCTGTGATCGACGTGTTGAGTTCCGATGCCGCCCTGGCCCCAGTGGTTGCCAAGGCCCCTGGGCAGCGCATACCGCGCACCGTCGACGAGGCTGAACTCGCCGTCCGGACGGTGCTGGGACAGCAGGTGTCAATGAAGGCCGCGCGGACCCACGCCGGCAGGCTCGTCACGGCGTATGGCCAACCGGTCCAGGACGCCAACGGTGCACTGACGCATACCTTTCCATCGATTGAGCAGCTCGGCGACATCGATCCGGCTCACCTGGCCGTTCCGCGGTCACGCCGGCGGACCCTCATCGCGCTCATCGCCGGGCTGGCCGACGGCAGCGTCGTACTGAATGCCGGCTGTGACTGGGACGCGGCTCGCCGGCAGTTGCTGGCGCTGCCCGGCATCGGACCGTGGACCGCAGAGGTGATCGCCATGCGCGGTCTCGGCGATCCTGACGCCTTTCCGGTCAGCGATCTCGGATTACGCCTGGCCGCAGAACAATTGGGCTTACCGGGGGACCAGCGGGCGCTGGATGCGCGAAGCCGTCAATGGCGGCCGTGGCGTTCCTATGCCACGCAGCATCTATGGACCACGCTCGAGCATCCGGTGAACTACTGGCCCGCCAAGGAGATCGCATGATCCACTACCGCACCATTGACAGCCCGATCGGTCCGCTGGTGCTGGCCGGCCGCGGCCGAGCGTTGACGAACCTGCGCATGGTGGACCAGACCTACGGGCCGGACCGCACCGATTGGGTACCCGACGACCGGGTCTTTGCAGATGCGGTCGACCAGCTCGCGGCGTATTTCGCCGGTGAGCGCACCGATTTCGACCTTGAGCTCAGCCTCGCGGGTAGCGCGTTTCAGCGGCGGGTCTGGCAGGCGCTGCTCACGATTCCGTACGGCGAAACTCGATCCTACGGACAGGTCGCGGAACAGATCGGCGCATCGGGTGCCGCTCGCGCCGTGGGGTTGGCCAACGGCCACAATCCGATTGCCATTATCGTCCCGTGCCACCGGGTGATCGGCGCGAGCGGAAGCCTTACCGGGTACGGCGGCGGCCTTGACCGGAAGCGTTCGCTGCTCGAATTGGAGAGAAGACGGGAGTCCGCGACGCTATCTCTCTTCGATTGAGCATCAACGCAGATGGCATGGGACCAAGGTGTGCCTAGAGTCCCGGCAGGTGCGGACCTGGTGATGGTGCGGCGGGCGGACCAAACGGCAGACCCGCCGGCGTGCCTCCGGCGATACCCAACGGGAGGCCACCCGGCGCGCCCCCACCGATACCCAACGGCAGGCCACCCGGCGCGCCCCCGCCGATACCGAACGGGAGGCCACCCGGCGTGGCCCCAGGGATGGGGAACGGCATGTTGCCGTTGGCAACCGACGTCATGAAGGATGGGCACTGAGACTGGATCGCCATCCCGAACAGAAAGCCGGCCAGGGGCGCCGCGAGGCCACCTTGGCCGCTGGCTTGAGCCGCGCTGCTGGCAAAGCTACTGCCGGGCTTGACCAGCATGGGGCAGATAGATTGCCCGACTTGGGCGATGGTGCTGCTGACCGCACCGTTGTTGCCGATGCCCGCGCTGTTGAGCACCGGCGCCATCCCATCACCGACCGAATCCGCGCGTGCGGCGGGCGTTGCGCCCAAAGCCGCAACGAACACGGCCATCGTCACGGTGACGGGGCGAACGGCCACCGTGGACATCGCCATGAAATCCCAAATGCGCGACCTGCTCCACCACGTCTTCGACACCGGTTGGCGCACCGACCCCGCCGTGTTGATTGCGACCATCACAAGTTCCCCCCTCGTCAGTCTGTGCACATTGCACACAAATTTCACTTTGATAACGATAAGGTACTTTTGTCACATTTACAACACGATTCGATAACCATTTGCGACCTCAGCGTTGCGCTACCGCGACCCTTGTGACCTGAGTGCAACAATCGCGGGTTTCGTTCTCGCCGTGGGCGCCTCATCCTCGCGAGCGCGCTGTTGGCGAACGTGAACCTGGACGCAAGGACATGGACCGGCGGATCTTCGCGGCGCTGACCGCGGCCGGCCTGCCGGCGTGCCGGAGGTTTTGCTGAGTCAGCGCTGGCGCATCGGCGTCGCAGCAGTGAATCGTCTGCGCAGCAGTCCGACGCTGAGCAATTAGTCGCTGAAATGCCCGTGCCCCCCAGGGGTTTTGGGGGGTACGGGGCTTGGTGTGTGTTCGGCGGTGTCCTACTTTTCCACCCGGGTTGGGTAGTATCATCGGCGCTGGCAGGCTTAGCTTCCGGGTTCGGGATGGGTCCGGGCGTTTCCCTGTCGCTGTGGCCGCCGTAACT
>DASQRI010000680.1:0-15568 GCA_035642975.1 Mycobacterium sp. | reverse complement strand
GATCTGCTGCAGGTCACGGTGTTTGTGGCGCTGTTCGCGCTGATCCTCGCGATGCCGATCGCATTGGGCATCGCGATATTCCTCACCCAGTACTCACCGCGCCGGATCGCCGGACCACTGGCTTACGTGATCGACCTGCTGGCAGCGGTCCCCTCGATCATCTACGGGGTCTGGGGACTAATTGTGCTGGCGCCGCGGATACGACCGATCGCGATCTGGCTCAATGAACATCTGGGCGGGGTCTTCCTCTTCGCGACCGGCAACGTGTCGGTGTCCGGTGGCGGCACCATCTTCACCGCCGGGATCGTGCTGGCGGTGATGATCCTGCCCATCATCACCGCGGTCACCCGCGAGGTTTTCATCCAAACGCCGCAGAGTCACATCGAGGCTGCGTTGGCGCTCGGCGCCACTCGCTGGGAGGCGGTCAAGACCACCGTGTTGCCGTTCGGGCGCTCCGGGTATGTCAGCGGTGCCATGTTGGGATTGGGCCGCGCCCTGGGTGAGACCGTCGCGTTGCTGATCATTTTGCGCGGCACCCAGGCGGCGTTCGGCTGGTCGCTGTTCGACGGCGGCTATACCTTCGCGACCAAGATCGCCGCCACCGCATCAGAATTCAACAACCAGTACAAAGCGGGCGCCTATATCGCCGCCGGACTGGTGCTCTTCGTGCTCACCTTCGTCGTCAACGCGATGGCGCGCGCCGCCGTCGCCGACAAGGACACCCGATGACGTCGATCCTGGACCGCCCGCTGAAAGCGCGGACATTCATCGGTGTCAGCCTGCGGCGGCGAACTGCCAACACCGTTGCCACCGTGTTGGTGACGTCGTCGGTTCTCGTGGCCCTCATCCCGCTGGCCTGGGTGCTCTATTCGGTTGTGGCCAAAGGGTTTAACACCGTGAAGTCCAGCGAGTGGTGGACGCATTCCCAAGCCGATATGACTGCGTTCTTACCCGGCGGCGGCGCCTACCACGCCATCGTCGGCACGCTGCTGCAGGGCCTGGTGTGTGCGGCCATCTCCATACCGATCGGCCTTTTCGTGGCCGTCTATCTGGTCGAATACGGTGGCGGCACCGCAATGGGCAAGCTGACCACCTTCATGGTGGACATCCTGACCGGCGTTCCCTCGATCGTCGCGGCGCTGTTCATTTACGCGCTCTGGATCGCCACCATTGGCTTTCCGCGGTCCGGTTTCGCGGTATCGCTGGCGTTGGTGCTGTTGATGATTCCGGTGATCGTGCGCGCCACCGAAGAGATGCTGCGGATCGTCCCGATGGACCTGCGCGAGGCCAGTTACGCGCTGGGCGTGCCGAAGTGGAAAACGATTACCCGAATTGTGCTTCCGGCCGGGATGTCCGGCATCGTCACCGGCATTATGCTGGCGCTGGCCAGGGTGATGGGAGAGACCGCGCCACTGCTGATCCTGGTGGGTTATTCGCAGGCGATGAACTTCGACATGTTCGGCGGCTTCATGGGGTCGTTGCCGGGCATGATGTACGACGAGACGTCAGCAGGCGCGGGTGCCAACCCAATTCCCACCGATCGGCTGTGGGGCGCTGCCCTGACGCTGATCCTGCTGATCGCAGTTATTAATCTGGCAGCCAGGGTGATTTCAAAAATGTTTGGGCACAGAATGCTAGGGAGGTGGTTTCGTGGCTAAGCGGTTAGATCTCAAGGACGTCAACATTTTCTACGGCTCGTTCCATGCCGTCGCTGATGTTTCGCTGTCGGTGCTGCCGCGCAGCGTGACGGCGTTCATCGGGCCGTCGGGCTGCGGCAAGACGACGGTGCTACGCACCCTGAACCGGATGCACGAAGTTATTCCCGGGGCTCGTATGCAAGGCAGTGTGCTGCTGGACGACGACGACATCTACGGCTCGGGTATCGACCCGGTGGGTGTGCGTCGCGCGATCGGGATGGTGTTTCAGCGTCCGAACCCGTTCCCCACCATGTCAATTCGCGACAATGTCGTGGCCGGGCTGAAGCTGCAGGGCAAGCGCAGCCGAAGGCTGCTCGACGACACCGCCGAATACGCGCTGCGGGGCGCCAATCTGTGGGACGAGGTCAAGGATCGGTTGGACAAGCCCGGCGGCGGGTTATCCGGCGGTCAGCAGCAGCGATTGTGCATCGCGCGGGCCATCGCCGTGCAACCCGATGTGCTGCTCATGGATGAGCCGTGCTCATCCCTGGACCCAATTTCGACGATGGCGATCGAGGATCTCATCGCCGAGTTGAAGCAGGAGTACACCATCGTCATCGTCACCCACAACATGCAGCAGGCCGCGCGCGTCAGCGATCACACCGCGTTCTTCAACCTGGAAGCCGTCGGAAAGCCCGGGCGGTTGGTGGAGGCCGACGATACCGAGAAGATCTTCTCCAACCCGACTCAGAAGGCCACCGAGGATTACATCTCCGGCCGCTTCGGCTAGCCCGACGACGATGCAGGCCGGAACGGCCTGCTGAGGAGTTGGGCGATCAGGCCTAGCCGGAGTTGGTGACGGCCTCGTCGTCGGGAAAGCGACCGGTCGCCTGGAAGATGACTCGCCGCGCCACCTCGACGGCGTGGTCGGCGAACCTCTCGTAGAACCGGCCAAGCAGCGTCACGTCGACGGCCGCGGCCACACCGTGCTTCCATTCGCGGTCCATCAGCACGGTGAACAGGTGGCGGTGCAGGTCGTCCATCGCGTCGTCTTCTTCGCGGATCCGCGCGGCCTTCTCCGGGTCCCGGGACGACAGCACCTCTTGCGCGCTGTTGCCCAATTCCACTGCCACTCTGCCCATTTCGGCGAAGTAGCCGTTGACCTCTTCGGGTAGCACATGCTGTGGATGACGCCGACGGGCGATCTTGGCGACGTGCAGGGCCAGCGCCCCCATCCGGTCGATGTCGGCGACCATCTGGATTGCGCTCACTATCGACCGAAGGTCGCCGGCGACGGGGGCCTGCAAGGCGAGCAGTACGAAAGCGCTCTCCTCGGCGTGGGCGCTGAGCTCGGCGATCTTCTCGTGGTCGGACATGACCTGCTCGGCCAGCACCAGATCCGCCTGCAGCAGCGCCTGAGTTGCGTGTTCCATCGCGGCACCGGCCAGCCCGCACATCTCGCCGAGTTGCTCTGAGAGCTCGGAGAGCTGTTCGTGGTATGCGGTTCGCATGTCGCCAAGCCTACGTTCTCAATCTGCGGCCCGGCATGAACCGGCATGAAGTGGGGTGTGAACTCGCGGTGAATGCCGGTTTGAATTACGATCCCCCCTCTGGGGGGCTATTCGCAGGTGGTGTCGGCGGCGTTGGTCACCGACAGGTCCTCGGGAAGTTTAGCGGGCAGGCTGCTGGTGTTGCGGTCGACCTGCAGGTTGACCGACGAGCCGGCGGGCGGCGGGGCGCTGGTGGAGGAAAAGTCCGGGCCGAGCACCACCTGCACAACTTGCCCGATTCCGGTGACCCGCGCGACCTTTGAGTTGGCGAACGCCGCCGCGACGGTGGCCGCGGCCTGCTCATTGCCAGGTGAGAAGAACACCGTGGTGGATTTGAGCACGCTCGGGTAGTCGTCCGGCGACTTGACGTTGAAGCCGCGGCGTTTCAGCTGGTTGCTGGCGGTGGCGGCCAAGCCCGACTTGGCGGTCGAATTGGACACCTGCACGGTGACGTTCTGGGGTGCGGCCGTCACGGCCTGGACCTGCTGAGGATGCGGGTCGGGCGACGGGGCGGACGGACTGGTCTGGATTGCTTTGCTGGTGAGGGTCTTTGTCGGCGGGCTAGTGGTCGCGTTCAGGTCGTTTTCGCCGGGCAGCGGATCGTCGTTGATGATCGCGTCGAAAAGCGCCCGCATATCGGAGGTGCGCGGCGGCTCGTCGCCGTTCTCGTCGGTGATGCCGGTTGGCACGGTCACGAAGGAGACATGGCCGGCGGACATGCCCTGCACCGACTGACCGAGCTGGACGAGGTCCTTGGTCTTGACGTTGTCGACGTAGCTGTCGCTGATGAACATGTTCACCACGTTGTTGAGTTTGTTCAGCGAGAAGAAGGTGTTCTGCGAGATCAGCGAACGCAGCAGCGAGGACAGAAACAACTGCTGACGCTTGATGCGACCGTAGTCGCCGTTGTTCTCGGTGGTGACATTGCGGGCTCGCACATAGTCAAGCGCGGTTTTCGAGTCGATCCGTTGGCGTCCGGAGTGAGCCAGCACCGTGCCCAGTTCGTAGTCTTTCAACGGGGTGGCGCTGCACACCTCGACGCCGCCGAGCGCGTCGACCATCTTGGCGAAGCCGACGAAATCGACCGCGATGAAGCGATTAATGCTCAGGCCCGACAGTTTCTGGATCTCCTTCACCAGACACTTCGGGCCGCCGAAGGAGAACGTCGAGTTCAGCTTCGTCTCGGTGTAGACGTACCTGGATCCCCACTTCTTGGTATCCGAGTCGTAGAGCGGACCGTATTCGCCGGTATCGGGATTCCATGCCTCGCATTGGATCGGAGTGATCGCCAGGTCACGCGGAAACGACACGGACACAACGCGTTTCCGGTTAGCTGGAATGTTGACCAGCATGATGGTGTCCGACCGGGCTCCGCCGGCGTCCTCGGTGTCGCCGGCGCCCACATTGCTGTTAGCCCCGGCGCGTGAGTCCATGCCGACGATCAAAAAGTCTTCGTCGCCGTATTGCGCATTCGGGTCGACGATGTCCTGCGAGTGTGGGTCCAGTGCGCTGACCGTGTTGAGCCGGTGGTTCTTTGACGTAGTCCATTGCCAGGCTCCGCCGGTCATGGCCAGCGCCGCGGCCGCAACCGCGGCAACGACGAAACGCCCGCCCATCAATAAGGCCCGGCGCTCGCGGTGGGGCCTCTTTTCCGGCGTCTCGAGGTATTCGTCGTCGCCGACGATCTCTTCGACTCGCGCCGGGGCCAGTGTTTTCGGCAGCACGGTGGTCTGCTCGGCCGGCAGTTCGGTGGACCGGTCGGTGCGCCACTGCGGCTCGCTGAGCTCCAGTTCGGGTAGGTCGAACGGGTAGGCCGCAGAGGTCGACGCCGCGTAGGCGTCGTACCCGTCGTCGGGCTGCTCCAGGTCTGGGTCGGGCTGCTCGAAGTCAGCAGCCGCGTGATGATGGATCGGTCGGTTCGTGGCCGGGCCGCCGACCTTGGCGATCAGATCGGCGACGGTGAGCCCACCGTTGGTGTGGCACCCGCCGGTGTCGTGATCGTGGTCGGCGGCGGTCTCGACGGCCGGCGGCGCGGAGACCGGCGGGGCCGACCGCCGATGGGCCACGGCGACCGCTTGGGTGGGCGCGCCGAAGCGCTCCCAGGGCGCAGCGCCTCGCGTCCCGGTGAGGCCTACGTCGTCACCGTCGAGGCCCGAAGCGCGCGAAGGGCCGGAACCGGCATCAGGAGTGGCTTCATCGGCGCCAAAGTCGCCGTCACTCATGTCCTACCCGGCCTCCGAATCCGATGAGGTGCCCCACGTGCTCGCGCGTGCACCCTCGCGGCGCTGCTAACGCAGCGGTACCAATCCGCGCGACCCGGCGGTCGCGTCGTACTTGTAGCAGTCGTGCCGCGGTGATGGCAACGAGCTCGGCCATCGGCGCGTGATGCAACAAGTTCCACATCGTACTGAGGCCGCCGCAGAAACGCGATCTCGGGAGGAGGCTCTTGTCCGGGTCTGGCTTCAGCCGCCGGAATGCATGATGTCGGCCCCGGTGGGCACCGTGCAGTCATCACGGTCGGCCAGCCAGCCGTCCGGCAAAGCCACCCGGGCGGGGGAGCCCTGCCGCCCGCGCGGCCCACTGGCGGCGTCCGGGAACGGGGCGGTTCGGTCGAGTTTGTCCAGCAAAGCGTCGAGTTCGTCGCGTGTTTTGACCAGCGCCAGTGCCCGTCGCAATTCGGATCCGGCCGGGAACCCGTGCAAGTACCAGCCGATGTGTTTGCGAATGTCGCGCATGCCCTTGTCCTCGCCGAAATGGGCGGTCAGCAGCTCGCCGTGTCGACGGATGATGTCGGCGACCTCGCCGAGGTTGGGCGGGGCAGGTGACGGGCTGTCGGTGAACGCGGCCGAGAGCTCGGCGAACAACCACGGCCGGCCCAGGCAGCCACGACCGATGACGACGCCGTCGCAGCCAGTCACCGCCATCATGGTCAGCGCGTCGCTGGCTTCGAAGATGTCGCCGTTGCCCAGCACCGGGATCGTCCGCACATGCTGCTTGAGCTGGGCAATCTGTTCCCAGTCCGCGGTTCCGGAATAGCGTTGCGCTGCCGTGCGGGCATGCAGTGCGACAGCGGCCGCGCCTTCGGATTCCGCGATCCGGCCGGCGTCCAGATGGGTGTGGTGGGCGTCGTCAATGCCGATCCGGAACTTGACGGTCACCGGGATGTCGGTGCCGGCGGTGGCCCGCACTGCCGCGGCGACGATCTGGCCGAACAGCTGCCGCTTGAACGGCAGTGCCGCCCCGCCGCCACGGCGAGTGACCTTGGGCACCGGGCAGCCGAAATTCATGTCGACGTGATCGGCGAGCCCCTCGTCGGCGATCATCTTCACCGCCGCATACGT
This sequence comes from Mycobacterium sp., assembly GCA_035642975.1. Classification (GTDB taxonomy): domain Bacteria; phylum Actinomycetota; class Actinomycetes; order Mycobacteriales; family Mycobacteriaceae; genus Mycobacterium. Next base: position 9,040 of record DASQRI010000680.1, on the reverse strand, counting down.
GGTGGTCGGGTCGACGGTGTAGAGCTGCAGCGAGCGCGGTGTCTCGTCGGCGGAGAACGTCGTCATGTGCCTGGTGACCGGGTGCCGCTCGACGAGGGCGCGTGCCGTCACCATCTCGCAGACGTAGAGCCCGCTGACCGTTCCGACCCGTGCCTGCTCGAGTTCGCGGCACAGGGTCCGGAATGCGACGTTCGTCACACCCGCCATTGGGGCCAGCACCACCGGGCTGGCCAACGCGATGGGACCGATACGCAACGCCGGCTACCGCCGGCTCAGGCTCAGCGTGCCCTCGGTGCGGTGCAGCTCCGCGGCGGTGATCTTCTTGCCGGTGCGGACTTCGCGCTCGAGCTGGCGCTGCTTGGACACCTCGAACTTGTCGCAGCCCACCTCCTGATCCTTGATCAGGACAGCGAGATCGTCGCGCAATCGGGCGGCCTCGCCGGTGAAATCTTCACGCTCGAAGATGCGCCACTTCTTCAGCACCGGCATAACCACCTCGTCGAGGTGGATGCGCGGGTCGTAGACGCCGCCGACGGCGATCATCACCGCTTTGCGGCGAAACTCCGGCACCGAGAATCCGGGCATCTTGAAGTTGCTCAGCACCCGGTGCAACGCATGCATCGCCTTGTTCGGTGCGATCTCCAAACCGGCTTCGGTGACGTCGCGGTAGAAGATCATGTGCAGGTTCTCGTCCTGCGAGATCTTGGCCAGCAGCTGGTCGGCGATCGGCTCGTTGCACGCCTTGCCGGTGTTGCGGTGTGAGACGCGGGTGGCCAGCTCCTGGAACGTGACGTAGACGATCGAATCGAAAAGATTCTCGGAGAGCAGATCGCCCTGCTGGTTCTGGCCGGGGCTGAAGCCGCGGTTCACCACCTCGAGACGCAACTTCTCCAACTCGACCGGGTCGACGGCGCGGGTCACCACCAGGTAGTCGCGCAACGCGATCCCGTGCCGGTTCTCCTCGGCGGTCCAGCGGTTCACCCACTGACCCCACGCGCCGTCCATACCGAAGCTCATCGCGATCTCGCGGTGATACGACGGCAGGTTGTCCTCGGTCATCAGGTTCTGCACCATGGCTACCTGCGCGACATCGGTCAGTTGGGACTGCCCGGGCTCCCAGTCCTGTCCGCCGAGCGCGTAGAAGTTCTTGCCGTCCGACCACGGGATGTAGTCATGCGGGTTCCAGGCCTTGTGCACGCTCAGATGCCGGTTCATGTACTTCTCTACGACCGGCTCGAGTTCACGCAGCAGGTCCAGGTCTTGCGGGTCCGGCACGGCATCTCCCCAGTTATCTGTGTCTGTCGGTTCCAGTCAATATATCTGTGTATGCCGGTAGCATTCAAGTTTCGGGCCGAACGAGATCATTTCGTGCCGCGCAGATCGCGGTCCGCTAGTGTGTCGTGGCCCTGCTGAGCAGCATCTCGACGCAGTAGTCGATGAACTGTTCGCGGGTGGCCGCCAGTGATCCGTCCAGGTAGGCGGTGAACAAGGTGGTCAGCCCGCCGATCAAGCCGGTGGCGATCATCTTTTGCCGCACCGGATCGCCGATCTGGGTCAGCTTGCGCTGCAGCAAGTCGATGAAGCCGGGCATCCACTCCGCGCCCGACTGCACCAGCACCGGCTCCACCGCCGGTGCCAGCAAGAGCACCCGGCCGCGCACCGGGTCGTCGACCATCAACGCCACGAATCGCTCAACGGCTTCCCGCGGTGTCGTGGCCGACATCAGCGTCGACATCGCCCGGGTGCAGACATCGTCGTAGACGGCACGCACGAATTCGTCACGGTCGGCGAAGCTTTCGTAGAAGTAGCGCTCCGTCACCCCGGCCTGCCGACACGCCGCCCGCACGGTTACCGCCGGCCCGCTCTTTTCGCCGAGCAATTGCACCCCGGCGGCGACGAGTTCGTCGCGGCGCAGCGCCTGGCGATCCCCCAAGGGCACACCGGACCAGCGGCCCCGTCGTTGACCCGACGCCACGGCACTCCTAAGCTATCTAGTGACAACGCATGTAGTCAGTCTGGCGGACACGGACAGGAAATCTCACTAGTGACTCAAGATACGTCTGAGGCAGGCCCGGTCGCGACGGGTTGCCCGGTTTCGCCGCTGGGATACGACGCCCCTCCGCAGCCACTTGGGCCCGAGTCGCTGACCTGGCGGTACTTCGGCGACTGGCGCGGCATGCTGCAGGGCCCGTGGGCCGGGTCAATGCAGAACATGCACCCACAACTGGGGGCGGCCGTCGAAGACCACTCAACGTTCTTCCGCGAACGCTGGCCGCGGTTGCTGCGATCGCTCTATCCGATCGGCGGCGTTGTCTTCGACGGCGATCGTGCACCGACGACCGGCGCCGAGGTGCGCGACTACCACCTGGACATCAAGGGCACTGACAGTCAGGGCCGGCGTTATCACGCGATGAATCCTGACGTCTTCTACTGGGCGCACTCGACGTTCTTCGTCGGCACGTTGCACGTAGCCGAACGGTTCTGCGGCGGCATCACCGAAGATCAGAAGCGGCAGCTGTTCGACGAGCACGTCGAGTGGTACCGGATGTACGGCATGAGCATGCGACCGGTGCCGAAGAGCTGGGAAGACTTTCAGGTCTACTGGGGCCACATGTGTCGCGAGGTGCTGGAGAACAACTATGCCGCACGCGAGGTGCTCAATCTCACCGAGTTGCCGAAACCGCCTTTTGCACAATGGATTCCGGATAAACTGTGGGACCTTCAGCGAAAGCTGTTGGCGCCGTTCTTCGTCTGGCTGACGGTCGGTCTCTACGACCCGCCGGTGCGTGAGCTGATGGGCTACCGCTGGTCACGTCGCGACGAGTGGCTGCACCGCCGCTTCGGCGACATGGTCCGCCTGATCTTCGCCGTGGTGCCCTCGCGCTACCGCAAGCACCCGCGGGCCCGGGCCGGCTGGGACCGCGCCAGCGGCCGTATCCTCACCGACACCGCGCTGGTTCAGACACCGGCCCGCAACCTGCCGCCGCTCGACGAGCGGGACAACCCAAAGCACTACTGCCCCAACGTCTGACATCAACGGCACGCCGTTGATGTCAGACGTGCGTTCGGTCAGCTGTGTGCGTGATCGTGCGCTTCCTCGAGGCCGGACTGGTGCACATGCCCGTGGCTGTGCTCGGTTCCGTCGTCGTGGGTGTGAGTGTGCTCGTGCTCGACGTGCTGGTGGTCGTGCGTGGTGTGCGGGTGGGTGTGCGCGACTGCGTCGTGCTGGTGCTCGTGCGAGTGCGGGTCTTCGTGGGTGTGCTGTTCGGCCATCTCAATCATCTCCTGTGTGTGAAACAAATTGTCTAACTTGGCTTCTGGACTACTCGTAACCCGTCATCGAGGCGGTGATGCCGCGGCACCCCGGGGCCGGCGTGCTCGGCGTTGTACACGGCGTCGACAACGAGCTGGCGCACGTGGTTGTTCTCCAGGCTGTAGAAGATCGTCGTCCCTTCCCGACGGGTTCGTACCAGCCGCGCCATCCGCAGCTTGGCAAGGTGCTGAGACACCGACGGCGCGGGTTTGCCCACATGCTCGGCGAGTTCGTTGACCGACATCTCGCGGTCGGCGAGCGACCACAGCACCTGCACGCGGGTGGCGTCGGCCAACATCCGGAACACCTCGACGACCAGGCTGACCTGATCGTCCGGCAGCCGGACATCTTTACTACCTGCATGCATACGCAGATAGTAGCGCAATCATGGGCGCTGTCAACACGTCGTCGGTGTCGGGCGCAATAACTAGGTGATCTATATTGTTTGGCAAACGCGATGGGAGCCGGGATGTCGATGCGCAGCGAAAGCGACAGCTGGGATTTGGCGACGAGCGTCGGCGCGACAGCGACGATGGTCGCCGCCCAGCGGGCGTTGGCCTCGGCCGCCGGGCTGATCGACGACCCGTTCGCCGCGTCGCTGGTGCGTGCGGTCGGCATCGACGTCTACACCCGATTGGTCAACGGCGAGATTCCCGTCACCGATGAGCATGAATTCGACCCGAACCGGATGGCCCGGGGGATGGCGGTGCGTACCCGGTTCTATGACCGGTACTTCGTCGACGCAACCGCCAGCGGAATCCGCCAGGCGGTGATCGTGGCGGCCGGTCTGGACGCGCGGGCTTACCGATTGCCCTGGCCGCGGGGCACCGTGGTCTACGAGGTCGACATGCCGAACGTCATCGACTTCAAAACCTCGACGCTGAGCAAGCTCGGAGCCGAGCCAACGGCCGAGCGCCGAACGGTCGCCGTTGATTTGCGCGACGACTGGCCCGCTGCCCTGCAGGCCGCGGGCTTCGACCCGCAGGCCCCGTCGGCATGGAGCGCCGAGGGGCTGTTGGTCTACCTGCCGCCGGAAGCGCAAGACGCGCTGTTCGACAACATCACCGCGCTCAGCGCTCCGGGAAGTCAGCTGGCTTCCGAGTTCGTCCCTGACACAACGGTTTTCGCCGACCAGCGGTGGCGCAGCCATCACGAACGGATGAGCGAGCTGGGGTTTGACATCGATTTCAACGACCTGGTCTACCACTATGAGCGCAGCCACATCATCGAAGACCTCACGAAGCGCGGCTGGCAGGTGTCGCATCGCACCGTCGCGCAGATGCATGCCGCCAATGGTTTCGTCTACGCCGACGACGAAGTCGCGCAAGCCTTCGCCGACATCACTTACCTCAACGCCGTGCGGAGCTGACGGCTCCGCTAGTGCAGCCGCGGTAGGACCGCGGTGCGGTAAAAGTCGATCGCGGCCAACGGATTTCGTTGCGGGAAGTGCATGAACGGTGTCGCCCCGGTGTCTAGCACCGCTTGCACCGCCGCGATGTGGTTGTCGGCATCGGTGCCCGTCGTCCAGCGATGAATCACCTTGTCCAGTGGATTGCGCTGCGCGGCGCGCTGAATCTCGACCGGATTGGGTTGGTCGACGGCGCCACCGGTGAAGCGCCAAAGCTCTGCGGCCCGGGTGATTTCGTCTTGGTCGCCGACAACAGCGAACATCTCGGCGCGCTTGCCAAGCGCGGCGGGGTCGCGGCCCGAGGCGTGCGCGCCTCGGCTGAAGGCGTCGACCAGCTTCTGGTCCTTGATGCCGCTGGCCTGGCTGATCCAGCCGTCGCCGTACTGCCCGGCCAAATGCGCGCTTTTCGGGCCGCCCGCGGCCACGAAGATCGGAGGGGGAGCGGTCGGCAGGTCATAGAGCTTCAACTCATTGGTCTGAAAGTAGCGGCCTTGAAAAGAGATTCGTTGACCACTCCAGAGCTGCCGGATAAGCGTAATCGCTTCGACTAGCCGGTCGTGGCGCTCCCGGTATGGCCCGAACTGGGTAGTGGCGGCCTGTTCGTTGAGCCGCTCGCCCGTACCGACGCCGAGGAACACCCGACCGGGGTAGAGCAACGCGAGCGACGCAAACGCTTGCGCGACCGTAGTCGGGTGATAGCGGTAGCTGGGACACGTCACGCCGGTGCCGAACGGGATGCGAGTACGTTGGCCCACCAGTGCCAGCGTGATCCAGGGGAACATGGCATGGCCCTCGTTGTCCTGCCACGGCTGGATGTGGTCGCTGGCCCACAGGTAGCGGAATCCGGCCTGCTCGGCCGCTTGGGCCTGCTCGAGAAGCTGGGAAGTGGTGAAGCCCTCGTGCGAGAGCACGAACCCGACACCCGGTCTCGAAGACGACTGCGGAGCCGCTGGGGAGCCTGCGGGTTTGGCTCCGCACGCGCCTGCGCCACCGGCCGCAACCGCGCCGGCGGCCGCCGCGAGTCGGGCAAACGAGCGTCGCGATATCCCTCTCATGGCGCAGGGATACCCCTGGGCCGTGAGGCCACACGCAGGATCGTCAGCCGGTGAAGTCGATGCGCACCGACACCGGAGTCGTTTCCAACGCCTTGACGACCTTGGCTCCCACCCGGCCGAACTTGCGACCGCGCGCTACGACATCGTCATCCGGCCTGAACTTCGCCACTCCGGCTCGCCACTGAGCACCTTGTCGGACACGGACATTCGGGTTGTCGACGATGTTCCTACCCCAACCGGAGCGTGCGCCGTGCTGCGAGATGACCCACGCCCCGTCGTGGTCGAATTGCGCCGAAACCGGAACGCGGCGCACCTGACCGGTCTTGCGCCCGACGGTCTCCAATTCGGTCGCCAGCGCGGTCCGCAGCCCCAGCCGGCTCAGCCCTTTGACCGCCGGATTGAGCAGGCGTCCGACAGCTCGTTCTCTGCGGAACTTCCGCAACGTCTTGTCGTCATCGGTGTTCGTCACGGCTGTCTCCGATTGTGAGGGTGTCCGACCTACTCGTTGAGGTCACGGTAGTAGACCAATCGGTATAGTGCAATCCATGTCCGCACGCGATGTCCTGATCGCCAGCATCACGGGTCTGGTTCAACGTCGAGGGGTTGCCGGCGCAGGTCTCAATGCCCTGCTGCAGGACAGTGGCGTGGCACGCAGAACCGTGTACTTGAATTTCCCCGGCGGCAAAGCCGAACTCGTGACCGAAGCCACCCGTATCGCCGGACAAGCATTGAGCGCGGTGATCCGGTCGGCCGATGACGGCGGCGACCCGGTTCAGGCCGTCCGGACCTTCATCGACCAGTGGAAGGTGCAACTGCACGCCACTGACATGGAAGCCGGCTGCCCGATCGTTGCCGCGATCCTTGGCCGGTCGGAAGCACCGGCGGCCGCGCAGGCGGCGGCTGAGGCCGTTGACGATTGGCGGACCATCCTCGCTGATCGATTGATCAGTTCCGGCGCCGACCCGGGCGACGCGCGCTCACTGGCGACGCTGGCGATCGCTGCCATCGAGGGCGCTGTCGTCATCGCGCTCGCCAGCGGGTCGACAGATGCGCTCGACGACGTCGGACGGCATCTCGTCGAAGTCATCCAACTGCACCTACCGACCACGCGGTAGTGATGGTGCCCCCAGCAGGGCTCGAACCTGCGACCTGCGGATTAAAAGTCCGTAGCTCTACCAACTGAGCTATAGGGGCGCGAGGGACCAGGATACTGTGTCCTCGTTTGAGGATTCGGTCCCTGGTGACCTAAGCTTGCGTGGCTCCCAACGAAACCACGTTGCGAGTACCCCGGAGAGATTCGGTTCTGGCCCCCTTCGTCTAGCGGCCTAGGACGCCGCCCTTTCAAGGCGGTAGCGCGGGTTCGAATCCCGTAGGGGGTACGCGCGACGCGGCAACGCGGAGCAGGTGGTACAGCGAGGCCCTGTGGCGCAGTTGGTTAGCGCGCCGCCCTGTCACGGCGGAGGTCGCGGGTTCGAGTCCCGTCAGGGTCGCCACCATGGCGAGGCACACGATGCCTTCCGGCCAGGTAGCTCAGTCGGTATGAGCGTCCGCCTGAAAAGCGGAAGGTCGCCGGTTCGATCCCGGCCCTGGCCACTAGCGACGCGGGCTAGTCGGGTTGGACGACAAAAGCAGACGAGGTCGCAGGCACTCCGCTGTGATCTCGGCGCCATTAGCAAGGTAGTTGATCAGTGCATCAGCGAAATCGGCCAAACCCTCGGCGTCGATGGCGTACGGTGCCGGCACGTCATCACGGGAAAGGCGCCCCGACGCACGACGAAGCAGCGTGATCGCGCCTTTGAGGTTGCCGCGTTGGACGTGGGTGATGCCGACCGCGAGTTGAGCCAGCCCTTGCCAGAGCGTGCGCTCTTCGTCCGGCCCGTTCTTCCATGCGGCCTCAAGCACCTCGTGGGCGTTGAAGGCCAGTCCGCGGTCTAGCAGATCCTGGGCGTAGGCGAGGGTTTCGACCGGCGGCAGCTCCAGGTTATCCGGGATACACGCAATGCCTTCACTGCCTGTCGGAAGCGGGCGGCCGAGAGAGTCGCGCGGGCGTCTGCTTCGGGGTCGGCCGGACTCGTCGCGATCACGCTCGGCCATGCCTCCATCATCGCAGGCGAACTCAGGCACGACGCGTCATTTTCCAGGCAACGGCCAGCGCGGCGGCTCGGCTGCCAACGATCATGCGTCGCGGCGGGATCTCACTTCGCGCCTCAGCTCGATCACCTCTTTTTCGAGGTCGATGACACCCTTCGCGCACATAGCAGTTAGGCCGATGAGTTTCACGACGGCGGCCCAGAGAGGGTTCTTTCCGGTAAAGGACTGGTCGAGCTGAGCGAACCGGTCGCGGAGCTCCTTGCCCACGACGGATTCAGGGTCAAGCTCGATCTCTCTCATCCTGTGGAACGGCGAGAAGTCGGGGAGTGCCTCTGGTTCGGGTGCCATGGCGAAAAAGTTTAGGCCTGAAAGTCCCAGAGTCGCAGAAAAACCGAGCCGCAGTACGCTATCCGGGCTGCCGCTGCGTTGGGAGAGGGATGGAGGAAGGCGGTGCCATTAACGCACTGGTGCCGGTCGTCGAGCAGGCTGCAAGCGGTCGGCTCACCGAGCCTCGACAGCGACCGTGCCGTCGCGCAATTGGGGCCCTTATGGGCGAGTGCAGTGCGCGTTTTTCGGTGGGGACGAAGCGCCGCCCAACGCCCGACGATCGAACCCCCGTTGTGCCAAGACTGTGCCAAGACGGGCTGAAACAGGCCGCGAAGCGATAGACTGCACGGATACGCAAAGCCGCTGAACTGGACTTTTGAAGACACTATGGAACCGTCGAGATCGCCGTGGACGGTCTGGCTGGGTCCACGATCACCTAGCTGCTGAGCGGCCGAGCGTAGCGTGATTACGGCAGCGGTTACTCGGTCGATCGGGTGAGCATGGCGAGGCGTTGCGCAATGGGCCGCATGACCTTTCGTGAATTCAAGTAAGCGACATGTGAGGCGGGAGTGTTCCCGAGGATGGGTGGCCCCACGGACACCGCTTGGTCGCTGTCGACTGCCTCGGCGTAGTGCGTGTTGAGCGTGCGCAGGGGATAGGCGACGATGTCGTCGGGGTCGTGGAAGTTGACCCACTGGGCCGCCTTTCGTGCTGCGGCACTGCGGGTGCGGCCGGGAAGTTTGAACGGAGCATCGAACTTGGGATGGCGGACCATCCACAACGCGATCGGGCTACCCAGGGTGTAGAGCCAGGTCAGGGTTTCGCCACGTTGGAGCGCAGTGGAGG